>CALVKO010000006.1 GCA_944332725.1 uncultured Bacilli bacterium | reverse complement strand
CGAGGATTTAATCATTTATTTATTTCTAAATGTGATAAAAACAATTACCATGTTTTCAGAGAATTATTTCTCTATATTTTATTGGTAACGATAGCAAAGAGGATACACCTGTTCCCATCTCGAACACAGAAGTTAAGCTCTTTAACGGCGAAGATAGTGTAAGCGAAAATAGCAAGTTGCCAATTTTTTTTTGCTTTAAAGATACTTTTGTATCTTTTTTTAGTTATTTAAACTTTTCATTATTAAATTTTCTTCATATTTTATCTTGAAAGGAGAATTAATATGGAATTAAAAGGTATAGATATTTCAGAATGGCAAGGTAAATTGAATTTATCTGATTTTCAAAAAATGAAAGATGATGGAGTTAAATTTGTTATAATTAGATGTGGATATACTTCTTATGGTAAAAGTAAATTAAAATATGTTGATAGATATTTTGAAAACAATTATAGTTTATGTAAACAAGTTGGTTTACCACTTGGCACTTATTATTATTCTTGTGCTACTACTATTGACGAAGCCAAATCTGAGGCTAATTTTGTATTATCAATATTAAAAGGTAAGAAATTCGAATATCCAATCGCTATTGACACTGAGGATAGTCACAATATAAGTAACTCTTCATATGCTCCTACTAGTCAAGCAACTATTGGCAAGACAAAACTAACGCCTATTATTAAAACTTTTTGCGATATATTAGAGTCTAATAAGTATTATGTTTCTATTTATGCTTCTACTTCTTGGTTTAAAGATAAATTGATTTTAAAAGATTTAACTAGTTATGATAAATGGATAGCGCAATGGAGTAAAACAGTTAGTTTTAGTGAAAAGTATGGTTTATGGCAATATTCTAGTTCTGGTAAAGTTAATGGTATTGGTGGAAATGTTGATATGAATTATAGTTATAAAGATTATCCTAATATTATGCTTGAAAATGGTTTAAATGGTTATTCGAAAATAGTTGAATATAAAAAACTTACAATAAATTATCTATATAACGATGAAACTATTGCACCAGCTATTAATAAAGAATTATTATTAAATACAAGTTATAGTTTTACTAGTCCAAAAATAGAAGGTTATATTGCCGATAAAGATATTATATCTGGTGTAATAACAAAAGATGAAGTTATTAATGTTAATTATACAAAAGAATCTGTAGATAATTCTAGTGATAATCTTGATTCAAATAATAATACTGTGGATATTCCTAATGATAATCAAAATACAGATATTGTTAAAGAAAATATTTTTGTTTCAATATTTAAAACAATAATTAATTTTATTAAAAAGTTATTTAAAATAGAATGAAAAGCATTCTATTTTTTATGATATAATAATATTATGAAAAAGTTAGTAGTTAAAATTGAAAATTTAGATCACTTTGGAAGAGGTATAGCTAAAGTAAATAATATGCCTATTTTTGTCGAAAACAGTTTAATAGATGAAGAAGTTGAAATAATTGTAACTAAAGAAAAAAAGAATTATATGGAAGGAATTGTTGATAAGTATATTAAAACTAGTCCAATACGAGTGGTAAGTAAATGTCCATATTATGACAATTGTGGTGGTTGTGATTTGTTGCATTTATCTTATGAAGAACAACTTAAATATAAAGAAAATAAAGTTAAAGAGATAATTAAAAAATTTAGTGATTTAGAATGTGTGAATAGTATTGTAGGAAGTAAGCAATTTAATTATCGTAATAAGATAACTTTACAAGTTAATAAGGAAATAGGATATTTTAAGAAAAAAACTAATGATATTATTGCTATTGATAAATGTTTATTAGTTGATGATAAAATAAATAAAATAATCGTTGAATTGAAAAAATTAGATATTAGTAAAATAAATAAAATAGTCATAAGAGTAACTAATTTAGAAAGTATGGTCGTTTTCTATGGAAATATAACCAGTAAAATTAATCTTGATGTTGATACAATAATTGTAAATAATAAAGTTATTAAAGGGAATGGTTATATTAAAGAAAATATTAATGGATTAAATTTTATTATTTCGCCAACTTCTTTTTTTCAAGTTAATAATATTGGAATGATTAATATCTATAACAAAGTTTTAAATTATATTGATGGTGGGAATGTTTTAGATTTATATTGTGGAACTGGTACAATTGGCATTTATGTTTCTAAAAAGGCTAATAATGTTTTAGGTATTGAGTTAAATAAAGAAGCAATTAAAGATGCTCAAATTAATAAAAAATTAAATAATATTAAAAATATAGATTTTATTAGCGGTGATGTAGGAACTATTTTATCTAGAAATAATTTTAAAGCGGATATCGTAATTGTTGATCCACCTAGGGCAGGTTTGGATAGTAATAGTATTAATAATATAATTAAGATAAACCCTAATAAAATTATTTATGTTTCTTGTGATCCAGTTACTTTAGCAAGAGATTTAAATATTTTAAAAGAATATTATGATGTTTTAGAAATTACACCTTTTGATATGTTTAGTAATACTTATCACGTTGAATGTGTGTGCTTGTTAAAACTGCGTTAAACCCTTATAAAATAAGAGAAAATCAACTATACATAGGGCGCTAAAAAAAGTCAAAAAAATAGTCAAAAATAGCAAAATTTTATAAAAAAACACTTCAAAAATATGATAGGTTGTTTTAGTAGTATATGTTTCCACATACAAGGTCTAGTGGTATTGGTTGATTAGTTGAATTATTAATGAAAGAAGCTGGTGTTTATGAAATATAGAAAAGCTATAAGTAACGATATTAATTATATAGCACAACTTGTTACTGATTTACTCGGAACTTGTAATATTGAATCTGAAAAGCCAATATTAGAAAGTAATATTGAAGAAATATCTAAAGATATAAATAATTATTATGTCTGTATTATTGATGATAAAATAGTAGGAGCTTGCGGAATAAGCGATGTTTTAGAGTGTGATAAATATAGTTTGAATTTAAAGAATGTCAAGGAAATTTTATATTTAGTTGTCAATAAAGAATATCAAGGTAGAGGAATTGGAACAAACTTATTAGAATTATGCAGTAATAATAATGAATATGATATAATTTATGAAGCATGGGGAGATAACGGGAGATATGTAAATTCTAGATTTATTTTAGAAAAGTGTGGATATGAAATAATTAAAGATTTAGGTAATGATTATTATAAGAAAAATAATTATTGTTATAAATGTATAAACAGGGATAAAAATTGTAATAAATGTATTGCTCAAATTTGGATTAAACAAAAATATACATAAAATGCTTTTTAGTTTGTTTAATAGATATATATGTTATTTTATTGTATTATATTGCTATGTTATATTATGAATTAGTCACTCACACCAATACATATCAAAACCAACTAGTCATAATATACAAACAAGGCACGTTGAATGTGTGTGTTTGCTATATCTTAAATAATTATAATTTTTAATGAGGATTGATATTTATGATAATAGAAAAAATAAAAAAAGAAGATGCTAAAGAACTTGCTCATAATATAGCAGTTGTTTGGAATACAACCTATAATGGAATTGTTGACAATGAATTTTTGGAAATTTTATATTCAAATGAAGATTATTCTGCTAAAAATATTATAAATAAGATAGATAATAACGATAACTATTATGTTTTAAAATTAAATAATAAAATTATTGGTTGGATTTATTATGATTATGTCAGTGATAAATACGAAAACGCCGGTGAAATTTATTCTTTATATATTCTTAAAGAATATCATAAAAAAGGATATGGCAAATTATTATTTAATTTTGCTGTAAATGATATGAAAAAAAATAATATAAATAAATTTGTTGTCGGATGTTTAGAAGGTAATCCTTCGAATGAATTTTACAAGTATATGGGTGGAAAATATATTGGTAATAATTTATTTAGAGAAAAATATCTTGAAAATATATATTTATTTATAGTTTAGGAAGTGAATTATGTTTTTTGCAAAACCAGATATATATCCAGCATGTGGATTATATAATTTAAAACATTTAATATCAATAATAGTATTAATATTTTTGATTATTATTGGTGTTAAAAATACTAAAATAAAGAAAAAAGAAGACATTACTAAGATTATTAAAATATTTACTATTATAATTTGGATATTAGAAATAATAAAAATAATTTTTAATTTATTTATTGGCAATATTAATAATGTTAATACTTATGTGCCATTATATTATTGCAGTATACTATTGTACGCTGGTATTTTAAGTGGCTTTACTAAGGGAAAATTAAAAAAGGTAGGTGATATTTTTTTAGCAACAGGGTGTTTATTCGCTGGTATTTGTTTTTTAATATCTCCAGGAACTTCTTTAGGAATATATCCTTTATTTCATTTTATAAGTTTTCAAAGTTTATTTTACCACGCAGTTATGATATATTTAGGAATTATTATTATAAAATATAAATATGTGAAAGTACATATAAGTGATATAAAATACTATTCATTCTTAGTTTTTATAATTTGTGCACTAGCATATATAATAAATATTAATTTTAATGGCAATTTAATGTTTATAAATGAAGGATTTCAATTATTTTTAATATTTGAAAATGTATTTAAGAATTATTATAGTTTGGTCATGATTATAGGTCAAATGACAATCCCTTTTTTGATAGGATTTTTGATTAATAAGTTATTAAATTTGATTTTTTTTTAATTATATGTTAGAATAACTCCAATTTCTAAAAAGGGGGGATATAATGGCTAAATTTAGTCAATCAAAGCAAGTTATTTTTAGAAGTGATTTAAGTGTAGTCCCTAATATATATGATTTACCTAAATTAGGTGCTGGTCATGATGGAAGGGTATTTAGATTTAATAATAAAGCATTAAAATTGTTAAAATATGATATAAGTTTAAGAAAAGAAAAAGATTTAATGACTTTTGCTAAAGCTACTTATTTTTTAGATGAATTAAATTTAAAAAGGATAGTTAAACCAATTGATATATTATTAGATGAAGAAGGTATATATACAGGATATGTTATGAATTGTTTAGATGATGTAACTGATTCTAAGAAGAAAGGAACACCAATTTATCGTGAAGTATCAGATTTTAGTTGTGGCGAATTAATTAATTCAATGCATGATTTAATAGATGATTTTAATGAATTAACTAAAAAAAATGTCTTAGCAACAGATATTAATAGAGGTAGTTATATATTTACAACTGATTTTATGCATTTATGTGATATGGATAAATATCAAATAGGTTTAGTAAGAGTAGAAGATTTAAATAAAAGTAGGTTAAATTATGTTATTGCAAAATTTTTAGCAGTTGTAATGTCAAAAAATTTAGATAAAGAACAGTTAAAAAAATTAAACGAATGGTTAAAAAAAGTAATTAATTCTAGAAATTTTTTGGAATTATTAGAAAGTGAAATTGGAACTGATTATAGAACACCAATAGGTGAATTTGCAGAATATAAAGTAAAAAAAATAGTATAAAAATCATTATTAATTTAATGATTTTTTTTGATTCAACTAATGGTTTGTTGATTTTGTAAAAAATAATATTTATAATTTAGATGGTAGGTGAAATAATGGAAAATGAAAATATTGGAAAATTAATTTCTAAAATAAGAAAAGAAAAAGGAATGACACAAAAAGATTTGGCTGATAAATTAAACGTAACTGATAGGGCGGTATCTAAATGGGAAAGAGGTTTATGTTGTCCGGATATATCATTATTAAAAGATTTATCTAACATATTAGGTATTTCAATTTCTAAATTGATATGTGGTGAAGAATTATCTGATGAAAGTATTAATAAAACAATACAATTTACTAAAAAAAATATGAAACAAAGAATAATAAAATATTTTAATATAACTTTAATTAGTATTATGATATTTTTGATTATATTTATTTTATTAAGTATTTTAAAAGTAGAATTTAGATATCATAAAAAATATAAATATACTGTTGATTATGAAGCAATGGTAAAAGCAGAAGAAGATTCTAATTTAAAACAATATGAAGAAATAAAAAATAATGTTGATCTAATTTTAAACAATCAAGGAATATATAGTGATGATGATTATGTACGCTTAACAAACTATATTGATAATATTAAAAAGGTATTAACCTTGAATGAAAAAGAATATTTTAAAAAACAATATTATACTTATAATGATTTAAAAAAATTAATTGAAAACTATAAAAGCGTTAATAGTTATGATGACAGATTTTTAGATTATAGTGTGGATAACTCTATTGATGTTTATTATTTATTAATAAAATACGATATAAATAAAGCAAATAATATTCGTGATTGTAGTTGGAGGATAGATAACCACTGGGGATTTAAGAATAATATAAGTTCTCTTAACACAGATTCTTCCCTTTATTATTATAATGTTCCTAAAGAAATAGCTAATAATATTTATTTTTCTTTAGATAATAGATATGATTTATATAATTTAGTATTAAATGATATTATAGAAGTAGGTGAAATAAATGAAAATATTTAAATTTATTTTAAACATTATATTAACTATTTTATCTTGTTTTTTCATGATAAAATGTAATGATGGAACATCAATATTTACACTTTTGATTTTTTTATTAATGTCTATACCATTCTATTTATTATACAAAGATAAAAGAAAAAATAAAGTATATACAATTATAGTAAGTACAATTATCTTGTTTTTAACAATATATATAGTATCTAGTGCAGTTGATATTACTTCATCATCTTGGTATCATTTAGGTATAGATACTACCGAAGAAGCAATTAACTATAGTTATACTAAAGTGAATTTTTCATTTAATATTTTATTTACATTTTTATATTTTATTTCTTTGTTTTTAAATCTTTTTATTACGTTTGATATTTTTATGGGAGATAAAAGTAATAATAAGATAGATACATTGTTTAGTATAATATTTTTATTAAATATAATTATTTATTTAAATGCTTATTTCAATCCTAAATTACCAGAAATAACAAATTATTCTATGATATATAATAATTTAGATTATGTATCACAATTTTATGGATTGTTCGCAGTTTTGTTTATATGTATAATATTATATAATAAAATAAATAGCCAAAATTAAAGGCTATTTATTTGTTATTCGATAAAAATTAATAGAAGGTTTATTAAATAATCTAAATTTATACATTGAAGTTCCTAAACCACTAGATATATATAAATCTGTATTATTTATTTTATAGTATTCATCATAATAGTTTTTGGCTCCAACTGGTGTATATATTGCCCCAATAAAAGGTAATCTTACTTGCCCACCATGGGAATGACCTGATAGTACTAAATCATATTTATTTAAATCTAAATTATCCACAGTATCTGGTTCGTGAATTAATAATATTGAATAAATAGGTTTAACATCATCTGCTTTTAACTCTGAAATATATTTATCAAATTGTTCGGTTTTGATGCCAACATCTTCGCCATCATAACCAATACCAGATATAACAATTGGATCATTACTTTTATAATATATTAAATCATATTTATTATCTAAATTAGTAAATCCACTTTCTTTAATAATATAATTATAATCGTCTATAGGTAAATCATGGTTACCACTTATTGCATATTTGCCAAGATTAGCCTCTATTTTACTTAAACAATTGATTATTTTATCCTTGTCAAAGGATAATCTATCATCTATTAGATCACCAGTTAAAACAACAATATCTGGTTTGATTTCATTAATTTTATCAACAATATTATTTAATTCTTTTTCACTAATAGTAGAGCCATAATGAATATCAGATAAATGAACAATTTTTAACCCGTGATAAGAATCAGTTATTTTGGTATTTACTACCTTATATTCTTTAATTTTTAATCCTTTTGTAGCAATAAATCTTGAATATAATAAAATTGAACTAATTAATAAAATAATAATAACCAAAGTAATAATAATTTTTTTCATATTTCACCTTAAAGAAAAAATAATAATACTGTTTGAATAAACATCATAATACCATTGTGGAAAAAATGTAAACTCATTGGAACAAAAATATTTTTAGATTTAACTAGAGTATAAGCGAATACTGCACCAGGAATAGAATATGGGATAATATAAATTAAATCAATAAAATTATTAAAAGAACTTATTACGTGTAATCCTCCAAAAACTAATCCTGATATAATGATAAAAAACAAATCATTTTTAAATATTTTTCTAAAACTGAATCTAAAAATAGTTTCTTCTAGGAATGGGGCAAAAATAACTGCAGATACTATCATATAAAATGGAGCATCAACTAATATACTATTTATAGCCTCTTGATTTGTAGCAACAGAATTTGGAAATAAAGTAATTATAATAAAATTACTTATTAACATTAACGAAAAGGCTAAAGCCCAATATTCCATATATTTTGGCATATATTTTTTAAAATTCTTTATATAATCTTTAAAAGATTTAATATAATCTTTACGATAAATAAAAAACAAAATAAGTAAATAAATTAATTCTGTAATCATTAAATAAAGAATTTTATCAAACATATTTAAATTATAATAATTAATTCCTAATAAACTTAAAGGAACTATTTGAAAATAACTATATATAAAATAAGATACAACAACGCATAATCCGATAATTGATTGTTTTAAATTTTCATTTTTCATACTATCACCATAATACATTATATCATTTTAAATAAAAATAATAAATCTTTTTTAGAAAAATGTTTTAAAATAAAAAAAATATGATATAATATTATTGCAAGTGAGTGGGACATAATCCCACTCTTTAATATAATTGGAGGAGTTATGGAAAGTAAAATTAAAGAATTAATTGAAAAGCCAATTACGGATTTAGGTTATATTTTAGATGAAGTAAAATATGTTAAAGAAAACAATACTAATTTTTTAAGAATTATTATCGATAAAGAAGGATTCATTACTATTAATGATTGTGTTAAAGTAAATGATTTAGTTGATCCTATTTTAGATAAAATTGATTTTATAGATGAAAGTTATATTGTGGATATTTGTTCAAAAGAGAAAGGATGTGATTAATTTGAATACAAAAGAATTTAAAAAAGCATTAGACTTATTAGTAAAAGAAAAAGGAATATCTGAAGATTATATTTATGATGCACTAGAGCTTGCATTGACATCTGCTTATAAAAAAAATTACAAATCTTTGACAAACGTTCGTGTTGCTATCGATAGAGAAATTGGAGATATTCATGTATATTCATTTAAAACAGTTGTATTAGATGAAGAACATGAAGCAAGAGAACCAATTATGATTGAAGTAGAAGATACAGAATCAGAAGAAGAAGGAGCAACTATCGAAGTAGAAAAACCTTACATATTTGATAAAAGAATTCATATAACTTTAGAAGAAGCAAGAAAAATTGTTCCTAATATTGAAGTTGGTGAAACTATTGAAGAAGAGGTAACACCAAAGGATTTTGGAAGAGTTGCTGCTGCTACTGCTAAACAAGTAGTTATTCAAAAAATAAAAGAAGCCGAAAAAAGTATTATAATGGAACAATTTGCTGATAAACAAGATGAATTAGTAACTGGTTTAGTAGCAATGGAAGATGTTAGAAATTATTATATCGATTTAGGTAGAGCCCAAGGCATATTACCAAAATCAGAAATAATTCCAGGTGAAAAGATAAAAATGGGTTCAAATATTAAAGTATATGTAACTAAAGTTGAAAGTACAGGAAAAGGTCCACTTATTTTATTATCTAGAAATCATTTTGGTTTTATTAAAAGATTATTTGAATTAGAAATACCAGAAATAAATGAAGGAATTATTTTAGTTTATAGTGTTGCAAGGGAAGCAGGCGTTAGATCTAAAATTGCTGTTTATTCAGAAAATCCTAATGTTGATCCAATTGGTTCTTGTATTGGTGAAAAAGGAATGAGAATTGCTAATATATTAAAAGAATTAGGTAAAGAAAAAATTGATATTGTAGCTTATACAACCGATAAAGCAAAATTTATTGAAAATGCTCTATCACCTGCTAAAAACTTACATGTATTCTTAACAGATGAAAAGAAACAAGAAGCTTTAGTAATTGTTGATAATGATAATTTATCTTTAGCAATTGGTAAAAAAGGATTAAATGTTAAATTAGCATCTCGTCTAACTAAATATAAATTAGATATAAAAACAATTGACCAAGCTAAAGAAATGGGGATAAATATAGTAGGTGAATAAAATGAAAGTAAAAAAAATACCAATGCGTTCATGTGTTGTTACTAAAGAAAAATTACCTAAACAAGAATTAATAAGAGTTGTAAGAACTCCAAATCAAGAAGTTATTGTTGATTTAACTGGTAAAGCAAATGGTAGAGGAGCTTATTTAAAAAAAGATTTAACAGTTTTTGAAAAAGCTAAAAAAAGTAAAGTTTTAGACAAGATTTTGGAAATAGAGGTTAAAGATGAAATTTATGAAAAATTAAAAGAAACATTATAGGAGGTGTTTATTATGATGAGTGTATTGGAATACGCTAATGATGTAAACAAAAGTGTTGCTGAAATACTGAAAAAATGTGAAGAGTTTAATATTAATGTCACTAGTGAAGAAGATTTGTTAAGTGAAGATGATATTGTTATATTAGATAATGCTGATTATGATGATATGGATGAAATTGTAGAAGAAATAATCGAAAATAAAAATATTAAAGTTGATGATTCAATATCTAAACAAAAATTAAAGAAAAAACAAGATATTAAACCATCTAAAAAAGATTTTCAACAAAAGAAAAAAGAAATGTACAAAAACAAAACAAAATTAATGACTAATAAAACTAATGATAATGTTGTTTTATATAAAGAAAATATGACAATTGGTGAACTTGCTAATGAGTTAGGTGTAAATAGTAGTGAATTAGTAAAGAAATTATTTTCTTTAGGTATAATGGCTACTATTAATAATGCAATTAGTTTTGAAAATGCTGAAATATTAGTACTAGAATATAATAAAGAATTAAAAAGAGAAGAATCTTTAGATGTAACTAATTTTGAGGAATATGAAATAATTGATAAAGAAGAAGATTTAGTTAAAAGACCACCTGTTGTAACAGTTATGGGTCATGTTGATCATGGTAAAACTACATTATTAGATGCTATTAGAAAAACTGATGTAGCAAGTAGTGAAGCAGGAGGTATTACTCAAGCTATTAGTGCTTATCAGGTTAAAGTAAAAGATGATTACATTACATTTATTGATACACCTGGCCATGCGGCATTTACTGAAATGCGTGCAAGAGGTGCAAGTATTACCGATATAATAATAATTATTATTGCGGCTGATGATGGAGTTATGCCTCAAACAGAAGAAGTAATTGATCATGCTAAAGCAGCAAATGTACCAATTATTGTAGCAATCAATAAAATCGATAAACCAGAAGCAAATGTTGAAAGAGTAATGACACAATTAACAGAACATGGTTTGACACCTGAATCCTGGGGTGGCGACACTATTGTTAATTTGATATCTGCTAAATCAGGTGAAGGAATTGATGAATTATTAGATAGTATTTTATTAGTTGCTGAAATGAATGAATATAAGGCAAACCCTAATCGTTATGCGGTTGGAACAGTTGTTGAATCAAGATTAGATAAACATTTAGGTCCAATTGTAACTGTATTAGTACAAAACGGTACATTAAGATTAGGTGATCCAATCGTTGTTGGTCATGCTTATGGTAAAATAAGAACATTAAAAGATGATAAAGGATTAAATTTAACATCTACTAAATTGTCACAACCAGTCGAAATAACAGGTATTAACGAAGTACCTAAGGCTGGCGATAAATTTATGGCTTTTGAATCAGAAAAAGAAGCAAGAAGTATTGGACTAAAAAGACAAGAAATGGCTAAACAAAAAGATATGACACCAAATAAAGCGGTCACTTTAGAAGATTTATTTAATAAGATTCAAGAAGGTAAAAAAGAAATTAATGTAATTATTAAAGCGGATGTTAATGGTAGTGCGGAAGCAGTTAAAAACTCTTTAGAAAAATTAGATGTTGAAGGTGTTAAAGTAAATGTTATTAGAAGTAGTGTTGGTGCTATTAAGGAAAGTGACATTGTCTTAGCTAAAGCATCTAATGCAATCATAATTGGTTTTAATGTAAGACCTGATAGTAAGTTAAAAGATTATGCTAAAGAACAAGGCGTTGAAATCAGATTATATAATATTATTTATAAAGCAGTAGAAGAGATGGAAGCAGCGATGAAAGGAATGTTAGAACCAATTTATGAAGAACAAGTAACTGGTACTGCAGAAGTTAGAAAATTGTTTAAATTTTCAAAAGTTGGTACTATTGCAGGATCTTACGTAACAGATGGTCTTATTAAAAGAGATTCTAAAGCAAGGATAATTCGTGATGGTGTTGTTATATATGATGGTAATATTAATTCAATTCAAAGAGAAAAAGATTCCGTTAAAGAGGTTAAAAAAGGTTTAGAATGTGGTATTACAATTGAAAATTATAACGATATAAGAGAAAAAGATATTATCGAAGCATATGAAATGGTGGAAATAAAAAGATGAGTGTAAAAATAGATAGAATATCAAGTAATATAATTAAAGAAATTAGTTATATTTTAGCCTATGAAGTAAAAGATAGTGATATAAAATTTGTTACTGTTACTGATTGTAAATTAAGTAGTGATTTAAGTTATGCCAAAATATATGTTACAGTATTAGACGATACAAAACGTGAATCTACAATGAAAGCCTTAAATGAAGCAAGTGGATTTATTAGAAAAGAATTAGCCGATAGAATTGAAGTCAGACATACACCAGAATTAGAATTTATATATGATGAATCTATTGAATATGGAAAAAAAATAGAAGATATAATAGAAAAAATTCATGAAGAATAAAATAACTTTGACCTAAGTCAAAGTTATTTTTTTATAACATCAATATAACCATTTTGAACATATTTTGTTTCATTCACAACCATAAAAGCATCACTATCTATTTTTTTTACTAAATGTTGTAGATGATTCAAACTTTTATTATTTATTTCAATGAACAACATATATTTCTCTTCCTCTTTATTTTTTCCTTCAACATTCATTACTGTTACGCCATATCCTTCATTTCTTAAAGTATTTACCATATCAGGATATGCTTTATCAGTAATAATTTGTACACTTAAATTACCAGTTATAAGTTTTTGCGATAAAATACTACCAATAAAAGTACCTGTAGCAAAACCTAGTGAATAAGAAATAGCAATCCAAATACTTGTTTCATCAGTATTTAATGCTTCTTTAACAATTAAAAACCATACAAAAATTTCAATAAAACCAACTAAACTTGCATATAAAGATTTACCTTTTACCGTAATAACAGTTCTTAAAGTTCCTAAAGATACATCAAGTATTCTAGCAAAAAAAATTTTTATACACAACAATAATAGTTCCATATCATCACCATTTATATTATACCAATTTTTTAAATTTTTTACTATTATTTTTGACTTTTTCAGCATAAAATGGTATTATGTTAATGGTGATATGATGAAGAAATTAATTTTTTTGATAGTGTGTCTATTAATTATTCCTATGATTATAAGAGCAGATGGTTTAAATTTTATAGCAGATGAAGATGTGGATGACACAAAAGAAGTTGTTGGTAGTTCAGTTATTTTTGGCAATAATGTAACATCTAATAATATTGTTGAAGGCATAGATATGTTATTCGGAAATAATGTAAATTTTAATGGCGAAAGCGATTATTCACTTATATTTGGTAATAATATAAGTGTCAAAGGAAATATTAAAAATGATGGTTTTATTTTTGGTAATGTAATTGTATTTGATGAAAATGTAACTATTGATCGGGATTTAATTATATTTGGTAGTGATATTACAATCAAAGGTAAAATTAATAGAGATGTTACTATTTATGGTATGAACGTTAAAATAGATGGTGATATAGCAGGAAATGTTAATTTGAAAGCAACAGAAGTAACTGTTGATGGCAAAATAGGTGGAACATTATCTTATAATGAAGATGCTGTTATAGCAATTAATGGTGAAGTTAATGAAACTAAAACAACTGAAAAATTAGTGTCTGAAGTAACATTTCAAGATAAAATATGGAGTTTTATTGCTAATTATGGTGGGAAACTAGTTTTATTTTTAGCCTTTGCTCTATTTGTTCCACAGTTATTTAAACGGATTGATAAGAAAAATGAAAATATTACTATTTTAAATGGTTTTTCATTATTTGGTTTTGGTACTTTATCCATCATATTGATACCAGTTATATTTCTTATGTTGCTAACATTAGTGTTCTGTATGCCTCTTGCTATTTTATTATTAATTTTATATATTTTAGCAATTTGGTTATCTAGTATATTTACTTCATATTTGGTAGGAAATTTAATTTGGAAGTATTTTGTTAAAAAGGATGAAAATGTTTATTTAACTGGATTGATAGGCATTAGTGTTATTAGTGTTTTATCTGTAGTTCCATATTTAGGCACTTTAGTAAGTGTAATAAGTATTATGATTGGTATGGGAGTAATACTACAACAATTTAAAAAAGATAATTAAAATCTATTTATTATCTTTTTTTTTTATGATATAATTGTTTATGATAATTACTTAACTAGAGAGTGGGAGATTGTATGGAATATATAGAGATAATAGCAAGGTTTTTATCATTTTGGTTAGATGGAATTTTATATAATTTTATATCAACAGTTTACGGCTTGTTGATTGATATAGCTCAAACATCTATTTTTACTAATGATATTTTTGAATTATTTGCTAATAAAGTTTATGCTTTATTAGGAGTTTTTATGCTATTTAAAGTTTCTTTTTCAATTTTTACATACATAGTTGATCCAGATGCTTTTTTAGACAAGAGTAAGGGTTTTAGTAAACTAATTAGTAATATAATAATTACTTTAGCGTTATTATTGTTTGTGCCTTGGATTTTTAATCAAGCAATGGATATACAAAGAATTATTTTAAATGATAATATTATTGGAAAAGTTTTTTCTGTAAATGGTGTTAATATTGATACAAGTAATGAGCCAGGTAATATTATGGCTTATGAGACACTAAAAGCATTTTATCATGTGAAAAATACAGGAAAATATTCTGATTGTATGAGTGATGGAAATCATGTGTTTACTAGTGAAAGTGGATGTGAAAGTGCGCTAAAAGTAGATAATTTTGAAAATTTAAAAAAAATATTAGAAACAGCACACAATACATCTAGTGTTAGTATTTATATGGATTATGATTTATTATTTATGAAAACTAGTGATGAACAATATGTTATGGAATATATACCAATTATTTCAACTTTAGCAGGTGGAGCAATTGCACTATTATTGATAGTTTTTTGCTTTGATATTGCCGTTAGAAGTGTAAAAATTGGATTTCTACGTATGTTAGCGCCTGTGCCAATAATATCTAGAATTGATCCTAAAAAAGGAAAAGATATGTTTGATAAATGGGTTAAAACTTGTGTTAATACTTATTTAGATTTATTTATTAGATTATTAGGAATTTATTTTGCCGTATTTATAGTAACTCAACTTATTGACTTAGAAATGGAAGATGCTGTTACGGGTCAAACTCCTGATATTAATGCATTTGTAAAAGTTTTTATTATATTAGGTGCGTTGCTATTTGCTAAACAATTACCTAAATTAATTGAAGAATTGACTGGATTTAAGATGGACGGCAAATTTACTCTTAATCCGATGAATAAATTAAGACAAACACCTTTAGTTGGTGCAGGCGTAACAACAGCTGCTGCATTAGCAGGAGGAGCTTATACTGGATACAAAGCAGGTGTAGAAGCAGGACATCCTGGTAGAGGTATGTGGCAAGGTATGATGGGGGCTGGTAGAGAAATAAGAGGTAAAGTTCCATTAATGGGTGACGATAAAGGGGGAAAAAGCCCAAGAGCATTGCATACAGGTATGCAAGCCGGTTATAAAGAAATAACAGGTAAAGATTTTACTCAATATGGTTTTTGGAAAGATTTCGGAAAATCAACTGGTGAAAAAGAAGTAAAGAAATATAAAGATAGTAAGTATGCTTTACAAGGTGAACAAGCTAAATTAGATGCTGCACTTCAATCACATTATGATAGATTGAAGGATATTAAAACACAAATAGAGAAAAAAAATATGGAATATAATTCCGCTACAACTCAAGTAGAAAAAGATAGAATAAAGGCAGAAATAAATGTTATGAATAATTCACAAATTTCTATTGAGAAGGATATTAAAGACAATAGAGAATTATATGGTAAATATGCTAAAAATATTAGTTCGCTTGATGATCAAATTAAAGATATTAAAAGATTGTATCATATTGATGATTCTCCTAAAAAAGATGTTGAAGACGCAATGAGAACTGCAGAGCCATTTTTACCAAATAATAATAATTCACAACAATCTTGATTTAATAAAATTTTAAAATAATAACTATTTATAATTAAAAAGGGGTGATATAAAATGAATAATTTTTTGATACCAGCAAATGCAAAAAAATCAATGTTGATATTGGGATTATTTACAAAATTTGATTTGATTTTGTTTGGATGTGGTGTTGGACTAACTTTATTATTATTAATGACATTACCATTGGAAGAATTTGCAATATCAATTATTGCACTTCTTCCAGCATTAATAACAGGATTTTTAGTGCTCCCAGTTCCAAATTACTATAATATGAGAACTTTGATTGGTTCAGCAATAAGTTTTTATACAAATCAAAGAAAATTTAAGTGGAAAGGTTGGTGTGTACCACATGGCGAAGAAAAAAAGAAATAGGTATACAAATGATGATATACCAGTAAAAGAAATAAAAAATGGATATATAATATTAGATAATGGATTGAAAGTTACTGGTGTTAAAATAATGCCTAGAAATATTTTTATTTTAGATCAATTAACACAAGATAGTATTATTTCAAATTTACGAACTGTCTATAATACGATAGACTATGAATTTTGGATAATTGCAGCTGATAGACCTGTTGATATAAATGTTTATTTATCACAATTAGAATTGTTATATAATAATGTTAGTAATCCAGTTAAAAGAAAATTGATAATGGAAGATATTAATAAAGGAAATATGTTTATGAATAATAATATAGTTGATACTGAGTATTTTTTACTATTTAGAGAAAAGAAAGATGATTTAATTCAAAAGAGAATAAGAAATTTAATTAATACTTTTGCTGGAGCAGGATTAATTGCTTATCAAACAACTAATGATGATTTGAGAATGATTTTGGATAACTTTTTAAATGGTGGTACAACTACTACTTTTGGGACGGTGTTAGGATAATGGATATTAAAAGTCAAATTGCTCCTAAAGGTTTGGAGTTTAGATCAAGTGATTTTATTATTAGTGATAAACATGCTACAATTTTAACAGTAATTTCTTATCCAAAATTTATTTCACCAGGGTATTTGGCTAATTTAACAAGTATGTCTGGAGTGAAAGTTGTTATAAAACATATTCCGCTACCATTCAGTGTTATTCAAAGAATGTTAAATAAAGAAATAGCAGATTTAAAAGTAAGATATCAAGAAGAAAATGATAGAACTATTCAAGAAAGAATCAGACAGGATTATGAATCATTAGAATATTTCATTTCACAATTGGCTAGTACACAATCTAAAATATTTGATTTTCAAATGCATGTTATGATAACTGCTAATTCTGAAGAAGAGTTAATAGCAAAAAAAATGCAGGTAAAAAGTTATTTGGAAGCGATGGAACTAAAAGCTTTTCCATTACGATTTGAACAAGAAAAAGTTTTAAAATCAATAATACCTATTTTCCCTAACCAATCAATTGAAAGTAGAATTGGTACTCCAATTCCTGCTCCTACTATAGCTGCAATGTTCCCATTTATATTTGATAGTATTAAAGATCCAGGTTTATCATGTTTATTAGGTGTTGATTTTTCTGGTGGAGTAATCTTATTTAATCAATTCTTGTATCAAATAAAGAAAGAGCATAATCGAAATAATGCAAATATTATTATTTTAGGTACATCTGGTTCTGGTAAATCAACAGCAGCAAAATTATTAATTAGAACGCATATTAGAAATGACATTCAATTGGTTATCATTGATCCTGAAGGCGAATTTGAGGACATGGCCAAATTATATGGTGGAGATTTCATTGATTTAGGTAAAGGTGGAGAATTCGGAATGGTAAATCCACTAGAAATAATAATGGATGCTGATGATGATGAAATTAAACAAGGATTAGGTTACACTGTTTTAACAAGAACTTTACAATCAATAAAAGCTTTTATCAAATATTACGATCCAAGTACAGATGAAGATGTTATAAATATTTTTAGTGAAATTGTACAAGAAACATATCGAAGATTTGGTATTGATTTTACAACTGATTTTTCTAAATTAACATCTAAAGATTATCCAACATTTAAAGATGTTTATGCGACAATTAAAGGAAAATTGTTATCAATTCCTGAAAAGACACATGAAAAAGATATCTTAGAAAAATTAGAATTAAAAATTAGACCATTAATTAAAGAATTAAGGTATTATTTTGATGGACATACTACAATTCAACCAAAAAGCAATTTTGTTGTTTTCAATATTAAAGAATTAATGAACAGTGATAAAAATATCAGAAATGCTTTATTTTTCAATATATTAAAATATGCTTGGAGCTTAACATTAGATTCAAGTATTAACACTGTTTTAACTGTTGATGAAGCCCATGTATTAATTTCTGGTAGCAATATTTTGGGTGCAGATTTCTTAGGTCAAATTCAAAGACGTGCTAGAAAATACAATACCGGTACTATCATAATAACGCAACAACCATCAGATTTTAGTGATCCTTCTGTTATAACTCAAGGTAAAGCAATTTTTGATAATGCTTCATATTATTTAGTTATGGGATTAAAAAAGCAAGCAGTTGAAGATTTATCTAAATTAATAGATTTAAATGATAATGAAAAAGAAAGTATTAAAAAATACAATCAAGGTGAAGCTTTATTTGTATGTGGTAGTAGGCGTATGAGAATAAATATAATCGCTACAGAACAAGAATTAGATTCTTTTGGTAGTGGCGGTGGATTATAATAATAAGTGGTGGTGATGTTTATGAATAATAAAGATAAAAAAGAAGAATTTCCTCAAAAAGGAAATTTTTCGGCATCACCAAAAGAAAAATCTTTTCAACAAAATTATGTTCAACAACCATTGCCTTCACAAAATAAAATTTTAAATAATAATGATAATCAATTAGAAGATTTTAATAAAAGGAATAATTTTCAAGAACAAAAATCGTATTCTAGTAATCAAACAAATCAAGGAAATAAGTTACAACAAAATAATTTGAATAGAAATAATAAGATTAATCAGGCCAAACAAAAAATCATAAAAGAAGGCGCTAAAAAGGCAGCAGATGCTACTGTTGGTCCAGTTGGTGGAATAGCAGTTGAACAATTATCAAAAACTAAACTTGGACAAATTGCACTAAATGAAACTTCAAAGAAATTGCAAAATCCATTGAAACCATCATTATTTAATTTTTTCAAGAAAGATAAAGAGCAAGAGGAAAATATAGATGGTTCTGGTAGTTTTGGGGCTGATTTGGCTAAAAAAATCATTAGTTTTTTCACTGCAGGAACTTTTGGTATTAATGGATGTTTGTTAGTTATAATTTTGGTTGCTATAATAAGTTTGAGTATTGCTCCTTTAATTTACATTAATAAAATAATGGGAAATGTTACTGGTTCGTTATCATCGATTGGTGAAAAAATCGGAAATTTATTAACATTTAGAGGTTGGTGTACTGATTCTGAATGTGAAGAAAAAGAACAAAATGATTTCTATGAAAAAATAGAAGAATCATATGAAAAATACAAAAAAGATCCATATTATGTAACATTAAATACTAATTTAATAACAGCAACACTTACTTATTCAGATCCTTTTTTAACAACTGCTGGTGATGATGATAATGCTTCAAGTATTGATGCTTTATTACCATCTAATTATGTTAATTTTAAAAAAAGTGAAAAGAAAGTAGACTTGTTAGCTACTAAAATGGTTAGTTATTGTTGTTATGAAAATGGTTCTGAATATGCAGCACCTAATGGTGAACATATGTGTAGAGGTAGTGATGGTAAAAATTATGATGATATTAATTACTTTTGTCCAGAAGATGTTTATGAAACCGTTACAGATCCTGAAACAGGTGAAAAAAGTGAAGTATTAGTAATTGATTATGAAGAAAAATATAAATTAGATATAGAAAGATACCGTGAATATCTAGAAAATGAATTTATGCTTAAATTTTATTATGATAATAAGCAAAATGAGGATACACAGGGTAAAATAGATCGCGCTGTAGAAGAAATATTTTTAAGGGTTTCATTTTATGAAAATTTTGATGAGCATAAATCTTTTGGTAAAGTTTATGCATATTGCTCGGGTGTTACTGTAGTAGATCCTGATGGTAGTGTTATAGGAACATATGATTTAGAGGAATATGTTGCTGGTGTAGTAAGTGGCGAAGCGTGGGGTGGTCAAAATATGGAAGCATATAAGGCCCAAGCTATTGCTGTTAGAACATATACTTTAAGTAGGACACAAAATTGTTCGCAAGCAATTGAAAGTAGTCAAAGTGATCAAGTATTTAGTGAAGATATTAAAGATTTTGCTAAAGAAGCAACTGAAGCAACTGAAGGTTTGGTACTAGTGTATGATGATGAGATATTTTCTTCAGAATATGATTCATATTGTTATGGTGATTCTAATTGTACTTATGGTGAAGAAAATGGTAAAAGATATGTTATTTATTCAAAGAAGCCAAATGGTGAAACACATAAGGTTTATTTAAGTCCAGAATATTATTATATGATTGCTGGTGGTCACGGACGCGGTATGAGTCAAGTTGCGTCATATGAAATGGCAAACAATGGTTCATCATATGATGAAATATTACATTTTTTCTATTCTGATGGAATTGAAATAGTAGGTATGAATACCATATTTGGAGGATTTGAGAGCTCTTCTGCTTTACCTTCAAGTGTTGAAGAATTAAAGGAAAGATCGGATTATTATTCATCGTTAGGAATTGTTTCAATTGGTGGTCAACAATTTGATTTATCAAAGATATATGATAGTAATGCTAGTAATTTAGGACAATGTGTTTGGTATGCAAAATCTAGGGCATTAGAAATAATTTTATCTTCTGATATGGACGATTTAACCAAATCCATTGCATTGAATGCTATAATGTCTGTTAGAGCAAACGGTGAAGGATGGTTTGATTATCCGTCATTAGATATATTTGAAAAAAGTACTGATAGAAATATGCCAATGCCTGGTTCTATAATATCTTGGACTAGTGATACGGACGCAGGTGCTAGACATGATTATGGACATGTTGCAATAATAGAAAGTGTTGATTATGAAAATAGAACTGTTGTTATGTCAGAAGGGTGGAATAGAGCAGGAGCACATGGTGCTTCAAATTGGGACAATGTAGTTATTAGTACAACAACGAAAACTTTTGAACAATTACAAAGTTACGGCACAGGATATACTTTTAATGGATATGTTTATATATTAGGTAAGGGTGGATCAAGTGATTAAAAAAATTATTTTAATATTATTTGTTGTTTTATTAACTGGTTGCCAAATAAAGTACGAATTAAATTTTAATGGTGATAATTTAATTGAAAAAATAAATGTAAAAATAAGTAATGAAAATGAAAAACAAATTAGTGATTTAAAAAAATATACCGCTTTTTCAATTTTTGATAATTCGACTCAAAAACTATATAAAACAAAATATAATGATGGAAACTCTTATTTTACTGCTGCTTATGAATATACATATAATTTTGATGAATTTAGGCATGCTCTTTACATTAATAGTTGTTTTGATGCTTTCAGTTTTGTTACTAATAATAATGATTATATTTTATCAACAAGTAAAGGTTTTAAGTGCATGTTTGTTGATTACAATGAAGTTGATAGCGTTGAAATAATTATTACTTCTAATCACGAAATTATTGAAAGTAATGCTGATGAATTAAAAAATAATAAACTTATATGGAATATAAATGATGAAAACGCAAAAGATAAACAAATTTATGTAAAATTTGGTGAATTACGAGAACTAAACTTTTTTGAAAAAATATTTAATTTTATAATTGATAATTTGTTAACTATTTCTATATTTGGTGGATTATTTGTAATAATTGCTATTGTCATAGTTATTATTGTTGTTATTGGTAAAAAAAATAATGAAATTTAATTAATAATATGATATACTTATATATGATTAAGGGGTGAACTTAATGAAATTAAAATTTAAGGCAACAGCTAAAGATTATTTGATATTTGTTATATTTGCAGTAGTTTTGTTATATTTTGTAGCTATTGCAGTACTTAATATATCAAGTTTTGCAACCGATGCTAGTTTTCATGGATTAAATCCTATTCCAGCCTTTACAAGTGAATATTTATTGCCAACATTAGTAGGATATTTTTTCGCGTTAGTTTTTATTTTTACTAGTGTATCTTCTTATTTTTTTGAAAGAGATAAAGGTTTTGGGTTTAGTACAGGATCTAAAGAAGAAAAAGGATACTCAAGATGGGCAGAAGAAAAGGAATTTAAAAAACAAAGTGGTATTAATAAGGTTTTACCTAATCAAGAAACAAGTGAATATGCGGGAATTCCTTTAATAAATAATGGTAAAGAAATTTGGGTTGATTCAGGTGAATATCACAATCTAATATTAGGTTCTACTGGGGCTGGTAAAACTCAAACAATGGTTCAACCAATGGTTAGAATATTGGCTAAAAAAGGTGAATCTATGATTATTACCGATCCAAAAGGTGAAATTTATGAAAATAATGCTGAAATGTTAAAAGAAAAAGGATATAACATTGTATTATTAAATTTTCGTGATCCACAAAAAGGTAGTGCATGGAATCCATTAGGTTTGCCATATCAATTATATAAAAATGGTAATAAAGACAAAGCAAATGAGTTGTTAGATGACTTAGCAATGAATATTCTTTATGATGATAAGGCACAAAGTCAAGATCCATTTTGGGAAAAAACATCTGCAGATTATTTTACAGGTTTAGCGCTAGCATTATTTGAAGATGCTAAAGAAGAAGAAATAAATTTAAATACAATTAATTTAATGACTACTGTTGGGGAAGAAAAAATAGGTAATACTACTTATATAAAGGAATACTTTGGTTACAAAGATAAATCGAGTCCCGCTTATATCAATGTTTCTTCAACTATTATGGCACCTAATGATACAAAAAGTAGTATTTTATCAGTATTTAAACAAAAGATAAAATTATTTTCATCAAGAGAAAATTTATCTGAAATGTTAAGTCACAGTGATTTTGATTTAAAAGATATAGGTCGTAAAAAAACAGCGGTATTTTTAGTAATTCAAGATGAAAAGAAAACATATCATTCATTAGTTACAATATTTATTAAGCAATGTTATGAGACATTGATTGATGTTGCTCAAGAGTCAGGGGGTAAATTACCATTTAAAACTAATTTTATATTAGATGAGTTTGCTAACATGCCACCTTTAAAAGATGTAACTACAATGGTTACAGCAGCAAGAAGTAGAAATATAAGATTTACATTTATTATTCAAAACTTTGCGCAATTGTATCAAGTATATGGCAAAGAAAATGGTGAAACAATTAAAGGTAACTGTGGTAATATTGTATACCTCATTAGTAGTGAATTAGCATCATTAGAGGAAATTAGTAAATTATGTGGTGAAGTTAAATCAAAAGAAAAAGATAAAACTGCTAGTACTCCTTTAGTAACAGTTAGTGATTTACAAAGATTACCTGAAAATACAATTATTGTTTTAAGAATTAGATCAATGCCATTTAAAACTAAAGTTGTTCCTGACTGGAAAATTCAAAAAGAAGGTGGCTGGGGTAAGTCTTATCCTAAAGCAACTTATCCAGAAAGAGAAAAACAAGAAATTAAATTGTTTGATATAAAAGCATATGTTGATAAAAAAAGAGAATCAAAATTAAATGAAATGATGAATTCATTTAATCCAATGAGTTCAGCAGGTGGAGGAATTCCTAATATACCACGACCTGAACAGAGACCATTACCAAAAAATGATTCTTTTGATATTGATTCTTTAGTTAAGAGAATTGATGCTAAAATAGCAGAATTAGAAGAACAAGAAAAACAAGAAAATGCAGCTAAATTAACTCAAGATAAAGTTTCTTCTACCGAAACAAAACCTATTGATAATACTATTTCAGTGCCTATTGAAAATAAAGTCACTCCAACACCTGTTGAAAAAACTGATGTTTCAACTAATCCTATTCCAGAAATTAAACAAGATATTAAACAAGCTACGACACCATTACCTGAAATTAAATTAAAAGAAGAAGAAAGCAAAGTAATCAATGGTGTTACTGATGATGAATTTTTTGATGATTTCTTTAATGATGAAGATTAGTTTAATTACCTTTATTAAATAATAATTAGTACATATAATGTATTAGGGTGGTTATATGGCATTAAATATTTCAATAAAGGAAGTATTAAAAAAAAGTAATATTAATATTATTGATATTAGAAGTATTGAAAAATATAATGATAACCATATAAATAATGCAATTAATATACCATATATATTATTGCTAAAAGAACCAGAAAAATATTTAAATAAGAATGAAGAATACTATATATATTGTCAATATGGAAAAAATAGTTTAAAAGTTTGTAATATTTTAGCGGCAAAAGGTTATAAAGTATATAATATTTTAGAAGGTTATGAAGGATGGTTATTAGAAAAATAAGTTTTATAGAAATATAAGACTTTTTTTTATAAAATATGGTATAATTAAAATGGTGATTGTATGGAATATATAATAATTATTTTATTAATAGTTATTTTGATAGTTTGTATTTTATCATTGTCTAAAAATATTAATGAATCAAATATAACAGAAAGATTAGGAAAATTAGAGACAAATGTTGTAAAAGAAGTTAGTGAATTTAAAACATCTTTTAGTCGAGATTTGACTAATGACTTTGATAAACTAAATGATAAATTAGATAATAAGTTAACTTTAATCAATAATAAAGTTAATGAACGACTAGATGAAAATTTTGAAAAAACTAATAAAACATTTACTAATGTTTTAGAAAGATTATCTAAAATAGATGAAGCCCAAAAGAAAATTGATAATTTATCTAGTGATATTATATCTTTACAAAGTATTTTAACTGATAAAAAAACAAGAGGAATATTTGGGGAAGTTAATTTAAAAAATATTATGTATAATATATTTGGTGATAACGATAAAATATATAAGATGCAGTATAAGTTTAATAATGATACAATAGCAGATTGCGTTTTATTTGCGCCTCTTCCACTAGGGACTATTGCTATTGATTCTAAATTTCCATTAGAACATTATCAGATGATGACTGATAGAAAAAATGAAATAAGTATTAGAGAACAAGCAGAAAAACTATTTAGAGCAGATATGAAAAAGCATATTGATGCAATAGCAAGTAAATATATAATTGATGACGTAACATCAGATCAAGCGATTTTATTTTTACCTGCTGAAGCAATCTTTGCGGAAGTTAATGCCCATCATCCAGACATCATTGAGTATGCTTATAAAAAAAGAGTGTGGATTACTAGTCCAACTACTTTAATTAGTACCTTAACAACAATTCAAGTAATAATAAAAAATATGGAACGAGATAAATATACAACAGTTATTCATAATGAATTAAAATTATTAAGTAATGAATTTAGTAGATATAAAGAAAGATGGGACAAGTTATATCGTAGTATTGAAACAGTAAGTAAAGATGTTAAAGAAATACATACAACAACTGATAAAATAACGAAAAGATTTAATTCAATTAATCAAGTAGAAATGGAGAAAATAGATGTTGAATAAAATAAATATAATAATTTCCTTTGTATTTTGTTTTATTTCATTTTTGTTTTCATTTATATATAAGGATGTTACATTATTATTATTTAGTTTATATATAATAATTCCCTTTATTTTAAAATTAAAACCAATAATTACACTTTTATATTTAATATTTGGTTTTCTTGCTTTATTTTTAGGATTTCAATTACATTTATATAAAACTGTTTATTGGTATGATAACTTTGCACATTTTCTTTGGGGATTTTTATCTAGTTTATTGGCTGTTATATTATTAAAAAAATTTAAAAAATTTAATAATATAATATTTAGTTGTTTATTTATTTTTATCTTTTCATTAGCCACTTCAGGATTATGGGAAGTGTGTGAATTTACAATTGATAATATATTTAATTCTGACATGCAAAGAAGAGAAACTGGTGTATATGATACAATGAATGATATTATTATTGCATTATTTGGAAATATTTTGTTTATATTAAGTTTTATTTTTGAATTTAAAAATAAAAAATTACTAGTTAGATTTTTAATTGACAATTTGTAGGAGGTTTATATGGAAGAAAGAATTATAGAATTATTAAAAAACACTGATAAGGCATTATCTGTTGAAGAAATTAATGATGAATTAGGATTTAATTCAGTAGATGAATTAAAACAATTATTGAAAGTATTAAATGAGATGGAAGATAGTTTAAAAATATATCGTACGAAAAAAAATAATTATTTATTATTTACCAATAGTCATTTAAAACTAGGAACGATGATTGCTAATAAAAAAGGTTATGGTTTTGTCGATATCGATGGTGATGACGATGTTTTTATTGCACCAACTAATATGAATGGCGCTATTCATGGGGATAGAGTAATAGTTGAAATAACATCGCCAAAAGGTATTGATTTAGAAGGTAGGATAGTTAAAATAGTAGATCGTAAATTTAAACAAATGGTAGGAGAAGTGTATTATAATAAAAATACTCCTTATGTTGATTTAGATGATGAAAGGGTTAAAATTACAGTTAAATTAGATAAAACTATGGGAGCTATGCCAGGTCATAAAGTTTTAGTAAAAATAACTAATAAATTAAAAGATAATAACTATAAAGGTGATGTAATAAAAATATTAGGTCATAAAAATGATCCGGGTGTTGATATATTATCTATTACTAATGAAATGGGTATTCCTGATACTTTTAGTGATAAAACAATGGAAGAAGTAAATAATATACCAGATGAAGTTTTAGAAAAAGATTTAGTTAATCGAACTGATTTAAGAAATGAAATGATATTTACAATTGATGGCGATGATACTAAAGATATCGATGATGCTATATCAATTGAAAAAATAGGCGATAATTACAAATTAGGTGTTCATATAGCAGATGTAAGTTATTATGTAAGACCTAACACATCACTAGATAGTGAAGCATTTGATAGAGGAACTAGCGTTTATTTAGCTGATAGAGTAATTCCAATGTTACCTCATAAACTATCTAATGGCATCTGTTCATTAAATCCTGGTGTTGATAGATTAGCCTTATCTTGCATTATGGAAATAGATAAAAATGGTAATGTTGTTGATTATGATATATTACAAACTGTTATTAGATCTAGAAAACAAATGACATACAAAAATGTTAATAAAATATTAGAAGAAAATATCGTGCCAGATGGCTATGAAGAATATGAAGAAAAATTAAGAATGATGTTAGATTTAGCCCATATTCTTCGTAAAAATAAAGAAAAAAGAGGTTATATTGATTTTGATATTGACGAATCTAAAATAATAGTAGATGATAAAGGAAAAGCAGTTGATGTAACATTAAGATATCGTGGTGAAGGAGAAAAATTAATTGAAGACTTTATGATAGTAGCTAACGAAACAATAGCGACTCATATCTATTATATGGAATTACCATTTATTTATCGTATCCATGGTGAACCTAGTGAAGAAAAAATAAGTAATTTTATGAGATTTTTAAATATATTAGGTTATAAAGTTAAAGCAGATATAAATAGATTAACTCCTAAAACTATGCAAGATATATTAGGTCAATTAAAGGATAAAAAAGAATTTCATTTATTGTCTTCATTATTATTAAGAAGTATGCAGAAAGCTATATATGACACTAATAATATAGGTCACTTTGGTATTGCAAGTAAATGTTATACTCATTTTACTTCACCAATTAGAAGATATCCTGATACTACTGTCCATCGATTATTACACACTTATGTATTTGACAATAATATAAATAATGAAACAATTAATTTTTATGAAAGAGAATTACCTTTTGTAGCTGAACATACATCTAATATGGAAAGAAGAAGTATTGAATGTGAGCGAGCAGTTGATGATATGAAAAAAGCGGAATATATGATGGATCACATAGGTGAAGAATTTGATGGAATTATTAGTTCGGTTATGAATTTTGGAATGTTTGTCGAATTGCCTAATTTAATTGAAGGATTAGTTAGATTAGATAGTATTAAAGGTGATTATTACACTTATGATGAAACAACATTTACAATAAGAGGCAATAAAGATAAACGTGGATTTAGATTAGGTGATAGTATTAGAATAAGAGTTGTAGCAGCCGATAAAGAAAAAAGAACAATTGACTTCGAGGTGGTAAGAGATGGAGATACTAAACAGGAAAGTTAATTTTGATTATGAAATTATTGATACCTTTGAAACAGGCATAGTTTTAACTGGTACTGAAATTAAATCAATAAGACTTGGTAAATGTAATTTAAAAGATAGTTATGCAATTATTAAGAATAATGAAATATTTATTCTTAATATGCATATTAGTCATTATGAACAGGGAAATAGATTTAATCATGAAGAAACTAGAACTAGAAAATTATTAATGCATAAAAAAGAAATATTAAAATTAAGAGATAAATTAGAAATAGAAGGATTTACTTTAGTACCGATTAAATTATATTTTAAAGGTAGCAAAGCGAAATTATTAATAGGCTTAGCTAAAGGTAAAAAGAATTATGATAAAAGAGAAACTATTAAGAAAAAAGATATTGAAAGACAAATAGCTAAAGAATTAAAAGCAATTTGAAAAAAATAATATTTTGTGGTATAATTTATACCACATGGGGTCGTCTAGTTTCGACGGAAATAATAATTTTTAAAGGGCAAGTCGTAAGATATACGAAACATTCAAACTTAAAAATAACTGGAAACAGAAATCAATTAGCTTTCGCTTAATATATTAGAAGGCTGCTTCTTTATATTTTTACTCACGGAATATAAAAGAGGCTCGATTAGTGAGTTATATTGATAATTTTTTCTTAGAATTATTGATGAATTAAGATAAGAATTACTAAATAAAATTTTGATAATTTATTATTATTTAGGACATTAGCAAATTATCTAAACTTGTAGAACTTTAATCTTTATATTTTCGGACAGGGGTGCGATTCCCCTCGACTCCACCAAATGAAAAATAAACCACATTTGGTGGTTTTTAATATGGTGATATAATGATAGTTGAAATGAATGAAGTTGGAATTTCGAGTGAAGAATATCCTATTATTGGTACACATGCATTAGCTACTTGTTTTGGAATATTATTATATGAAGAAACTAAAAAAATTGCTATTGTCGGTCATTGCACATCCGATTGGATACCAATAATTTTAAAAATGCTAAATTTAATTGATAATGATGACAAGTATTGTTTTAAATATTTAGTTATACCAGGATTTTATTCAGAACAAAATGATATATACAAAACTAAATTAAAAATTGAAACTTTTTTTAATATCTTCAAAACGGATAAGGTTACTTTTGAACCATTTACTGAAAAATATATTATTACTTTTGATGAAAAGACAAGTTCTTATGAGTTCTTATTTGATAGTAGAATAGGGAAATTTGTATCAGAAAAAAATAATTATATAAAAAAATAAAATTGTGTGTTATAATTTAACTAGGGGGAAGTGTTATGATACATATTAATATTGTTAATTCAGAATTAAAAAAATTTTTATTTGATTCAAGAAAAATAGTATTAAAAAATCCAATTAATGGTTATTGTTATAGATGCTATACAAAGTATTTAAATTATTTGTATCAATATTTTACAATGGTTCCAAATAGTAGTAATGGGGAAAAGCCTATTGATTTTCTAACAATATATGATGGAAAACAAGTAAGTGCTAATTTGTTATTAGGAAGTTATATGACAGAAATGCCTATTGATGAATATAATAAAATTTATAATGAAATTGAAAGATTAGTAGAATTATCATTTTATTTTGATGTTCCAATTGATAAAGTTGAGGAAATAATAAAATATTATAGTCTAAAAATATTTAGTGAACGTACTAAAGAAAAAATATTGATGTTACAAGATAAGTTTATTGATAATTTAACAGATGACACTATTTCAAAATTTGAATATATGTATTATCAATATTATCATTCAGTTGAAAATGAGCGTAAACAAAGATTACAATGTATGCTATTAGGCGAAGGAAAAACATATATAAAGTAACTTTGACATTTATTATTCACAATGTTATAATTAAATAGTTTAAGGGGTGAATTAAAATGAAAATTAATTCAGTTAATTTGGAAATAAGTGCAGTTAGACGTAGTCAATATCCTACTGATAATAAGCCAGAATTTTTATTAGTAGGGAGATCTAATGTTGGGAAAAGTAGTTTTATCAATACTTTAATAAATCGAAAAAATTATGCAAGAACATCTGCTACACCTGGAAAAACACAAACAATTAATTTCTATTTGGTAAATAATCAGTTTTACTTAGTTGATGCTCCTGGTTATGGATATGCACAAGTTAATAAGAAGAAGCAAAAAAAATTTGGTTTAATGATGGAAGATTATCTAACTAATAGAAAAAATTTAAAACAAGTTTTTATGTTAGTTGATTTTAGACACAAATTATCTAATGATGATATTATGATGTATAATTTTTTAAAATATTATAAATTGCCAGTTACCATAGTAGCCACTAAAGTAGATAAAATACCGATTACAAAACAACAACAACAAAGAACAATTTTGTTAGAAGATTTAGATTTAGTTGTCGGTGATGAATTTGTAATGTTTAGTAATGTTACTAAAGTAGGTAAAGATGAAATTCATCAAAAAATTGAACGAACGATTTAATAAATAATATCATAAACTATTTTAGGTGATAAAGTGAAAGTAGTTTTTAAAGACAATAAAATTATTGTTTTTTTAAATAAAAAGTTAGACTTAGATAAAGTTAATTTAGATATTTATTTTAAAAAATTATTTTTAAGAATAAAAAATAAATATAATTTGGAATTAAATGGTTATTATGATATTAATGTATATATAGATAATAATTATGGTAGTATAATTGAAATAGAAAATGAAGATTTGGATTATTATAACTATTTCAATCAAATTGATATGGAAATAAAAGTAAATAAAACAACATTTTTATATGAAATAGATTATGAATATTTAGATAAAGAACTACTAAGTAAATCAATTATTTATAAACAAAACAATAAATTGTATTTTAAAATAACAGATAAAAATATTTTGAATAAAATAATTGAATGTAGTAAAATTATATATGGTGATAGAGTTAAGGAAATAATGAAATCAAGTAAGAAGGTGATAATATGAAAAAACCTGTTGTTGCTTTAGTAGGAAGACCTAATGTTGGAAAGAGTACATTATTTAATCGTTTAATAGGAACTAAGGTGGCTATAATTGAAGATATTCCAGGAATCACTCGTGATAGAATATATGGCGATGTTAATTTTGATAAATATTCTTTTCACTTGATTGATACTGGTGGTATTGATATAAGTGATGAAAATTTTAATGAAGAAATTAAATCACAAGCCGAAATAGCGATTAACGAAGCAGATATTATTGTGTTTGTTGTTGATGCTAAAGAAGGAATAACTCAAAATGATTTAGTTGTTAAGGATATGCTTTTAAAATCGGGCAAAAAAATAATTGTTGCAGTAAATAAAATAGATAGTAAATTAGCAAAAGATAATATTTATGATTTTTATGAATTAGGATTTGATAATTATATAAATATTAGTTCGGAACAAAATGAAGGAATATATGAATTATTATTAGAAATAACTAAGGATTTTAAAGAGTATGAAGAAGAAGAAAATGATGTTATTAAATTTAGTGTAATTGGAAGACCAAATGTTGGAAAAAGTAGTTTAGTTAATGCAATATTAAATGAAGAAAGAGTTATTGTTAGTAATATTGCAGGAACAACAAGAGATGCAATAGATACTCCTTTTACCTATCATAACCAAAAATTTGTTGTTATCGATACGGCAGGAATGCGTAAAAAAGGTAAAATTTATGAAACTGTAGAAAAATATAGTTTATTAAGAAGCATGAAAGCAATTGATAGGTCAGATGTTTGTTTATTAGTAATTGATGCTGAAACAGGAATAATAGAACATGATAAACATATAGCAGGATATGCAATAGAAGCGGGTAAACCAATAGTAATAGTTGTTAATAAATGGGATGTTATTGATAATAAAGATGAAAATATGAAAAAATTCATTAAAGATATAAGAAATAATTTTCAATTTATGCCATATGCTCCTATAGTATTTTTATCTGCTAAAACTCGTAAAAGAATGCATACATTAATGCCGGAAATAATCAAAGTTTATAATAACAGTACTAAAATGATAGCAACCAATTTAATCAATGATTGTATTAAAGATGCATATAATCTTAATTTACCGCCTTCATATAAAGGCAAACGATTAAAAATTTATTTTTGTAATCAAGTTTCTAATAGACCACCAAAATTCAATATTCAAGTTAATAGTAAAGGATTAATTCATTTTTCATATGAAAGATATTTAGAAAATAAAATAAGGGAGTCATTTGACTTTGAAGGAACACCAATTATTTTACAATTTAAAAATAAAGGTGAAGAATAAATGGAATATTATACAACTGCAAAAAAGTATTTTGATAGATATGTTTCTTCATTTACTGAATCAGATATTAGCGAACTAATAAAGCAAAAAAGAATTCATACTAATGAAGTAATAGTAGATGGCGTAAAGACAATAAATAAATTAAATTTTAGTGATTCATTTGTTGATTTTACAAAAATTGCTTTACTTAATCATGATGTTGGTAGATTTTTACAAGCACATGTTACGAAATCATTTAATGATATAGAATTACATAAATTTTGTTTTGATAATCATGGTGAATTAGGTAAACACATTTTAAAGTCAGGTTTAATATATTCTCAAATACCTACTACTAGATATTTTGACGAACCAATATTTGAAATTGTAAATAATCATGTTACTAAAGTGGTTGATCCTAAACAATTATTAATTTTATCTTCTAACTTATTAAAAAGTCAAGAAGCAGTAGAATTTTTTATGTATGCAGATGAAAAAATAAAACAAAAAGTAATAGATGCGATTACTCAGGTTGTTCAAGATGTAGATAGATTAGATATTTATCATCAGATAATTGATGGTAGATGGAAACCATGTAAATCCGATAAAAAAATAGATGAATTGGTTTTAAATAAATTTTATAATGGAGAATATTTAAATATTATTGAATTGAGAAAACAAGGGTTATGGAATAGTAATGTTGGAGAATTAGTTAGATTATCTTTTATAAATCAAATTAGATTGTTAAGTGTCGCACAAATAATTAAAGAAGAAAATTTATTAGAAAAGATGCGTAAAAAACAAACTCATAGCCAAGTTATTGAAGCTTTTGATTTTACAATTGATAAATTAAATAAATTGATTAAAAAAAGTGATGGAATAATTATTTGACATTTATATTGATTATGTGATATTATTGTTTATATATTTGACGAGGAACAAAAATATAGTTATTTAATTAGCAATATAGAAAGTTAGTGGTTGATGGAAACTAATCAAGATTAAATAATGAATTACATTTTGGGAGTTGAAACGGGTAATTGCGTTATAAATTAGAGTGTATGAGATATTCATAAATTAAGGTGGTACCGCGGATTATATTCGTCCTTAAATTATGAATATTTTTTTTGGAGGTAAATATGAGATATTTTGAAAAAATAAGTTTTGAGCAGTTTAAAAAAGATATTAAAAATGACATAAATTTATATAATAATTATTTATTACCCAAAAGAGCAACTAAAAACAGTGCGGGATATGATTTTTTTGCTATAAATGATATAATAATTAAACCAGGAGAAATAGTTAAAATCCCTACTGGCTATAAATCTAATTTTAATAGTGATGAAGCATTATTACTATTGATGAGGAGCAGTTTGGGGTTTAAGTATAATTTAAGATTAACAAATCAAGTTGGTTTAATCGAAAGTGATTATTATAATAATGAAACAAATGAGGGACATATGTGGTTTTCTATTCAAAATGAAGGAAAAGAAGAAGTTATTATTTCTAAAAATCAAGCATATGGCCAAGGAGTATTTATTAATTTTTTAATTACAGATAATGATGATGCTACTGAAATTCGAAAAGGTGGTATTGGAAGTACAGATAGGAGAGATGAAAAATGAAATTATATGATGAATTAGTATGGAGAGGTTTAATTGAAAATATAACTGATGAAAGTTTAATTGAAAAAATTAATAATGGTGGCTTAACTTTTTATATAGGAACAGATCCAACAGGTGATAGTTTGCATATTGGACACTATTCAACATTTTCAATGGCAACTAGATTAAAAAAAGGTGGACATAATCCAATTTTGTTAGTAGGCGGAGCAACTGGATTAATTGGTGATCCTAAACCAACTGCTGAAAGACCAATGATTACTAAAGAATTATTAGATTATAATTACAAAAAATTAAGGGCTCAAGTTGAAAAGATATTTGGTTTTGAAGTAGTTAATAATTATGATTGGTCAAAAGATATTAATTTTATTGATTATTTAAGAGATTATGGTAAATATTTTAATTTGAATTATATGTTAAATAAAGAAACTGTCAAAAGTAGATTAGATATTGGGATAACATATACTGAATTTTCATATATGATTATGCAAGCATTAGATTTTTTATGGCTATATGAAAACAAAGGTTGTATATTACAAATAGGCGGTTCTGACCAATGGGGTAATATTACTTCTGGTGTTGAATTAATAAGAAAAAAAATAAATAAAGAAGCCTATGGTTTAACTATGCCATTAATTACAAAAGCAGATGGTACCAAATTTGGTAAGTCAGAAGGAAACGCTATTTGGTTAGATATCAATAAAACATCTAGTTATGAAATGTATCAATTTTTCTTAAATTCTGAAGATAGTAAAGTAATTGAATACATAAAAAAATTAACATTTTTATCAATTGATGAAATAAAAGAATTAGAAAAAAAACATTTATCATGTCCTGAAAAAAGAGAAGCTCATAAAGCTTTGGCTAAAGAAGTCATTACATTTTTACATGGAGTAGACGAATATGAAAAAGCAGTTAAGATTAGTGAATCTTTATTTAGTGGAAATATTAAAAATTTAACTAAAGAGGAAATATTGATAGGATTTAAAGGTGTTCCAACTTTTAATTTTGAAGAAAAAAATTTAGTTGAATTATTAGTAGATAATAATATTTGTTCTTCTAAAAGAGAAGCAAGGGAATTTATAAATAATGGTGCTATAACTATTAATGATGAGAAGATAATAGAAGATAAATTAATAACTAAAGATATGGCTATTAATAATGAAATAATTGTGTTAAGAAAAGGAAAGAAGAAATATTATTTAGGTATCAAAAAAAGTTCTAACGATTAGAACTTTTTATTTTTTGCTTTGGCAAAGAAAAATTATATTCATTAATTTTTTCTAAAGCTTCTTCATGAAAATTGTGAAGTTTATCATTATATGGAATTGTTAAATGAATTTTTGGTGTTTGAATTTTTAAACAATCACTTATAATACTAGATAAAATAACACTGCTTTCATCAATAATATTTTCACATATTATTTTATCTAAAAATTGTGCTTTAATTAAACTACAAGCAATTTCCTTTTTAAATATTATTTCATTATTGTTAGTTATTGTTATAGTGTAAAATCCGTTTTTATATGCTATTTTTACATCACTAGGATATTCTTTTTTTATACATCTTTTTAAAAAAGTACTATAAGATTTAAATAATGAAGTAACTTTGTCAAATTCAGTTAATTGTTTTTGACTTGATATTGTATTTCTTTTACTACTATAGAAATATGTAGAAATTTTATCAGATAATTCTTGTGGAATAGTAGAAATTAATTCGATATTTTCACCTTTAACAATATATTTTCCATTTAAGTTATATGGAACAACTGCTTTTCCTGATGAGATAAAACTTGTATATAATAGATTTATCATTTCATTGTATAATTGATTTGTACATTGAAATGAATCTACTATATATGTTGAATCACTAATAATTTCAACATTTAGTCTTTCATTTTTATAAGTAAAATAAACTTTCACATTTTCATTTGCTTTTAAAGATGAATTTAAAGCATTTTGATAACAATTTATAAATTCTTTAAATTCTATTACATTATTTGACATAAAAACCTCCTTTTTAAGTGCACGGTCAATAATAATACTACAAAATTAAAAAAAAGTCAAATTAATTAAAATATATTGTAATAATTTGATTTATTTTATATAATAATGTTGGTGATATAAATGGAATATAAAGTTACAATGAAAGATGAATATGATACAATTGAACTAGCGCAGAATTTAGAATCTGAAAAATTTCCTAATATGATTATTTGTTTAAATGGTGAATTAGGAAGCGGGAAAACTTTATTTACTAAAGGATTTGCTCAAGCATTGGGAATTAAAGATAATATTACTTCTCCAACTTTTTCTATTATTAAAGAATATGATGGTGAATTACCTCTATATCACATGGATGTTTATCGTTTAGATGGCAATACTAGTGGAGTTAATATTGAAGAATATTATACTAAAGGAGGAGTTGTTATAATTGAATGGGCTGATACGATTAAAGATATATTACCTAAAGAAAGATTAGATATTAAAATTAAAGTATTAGATGAAAATAAAAGAATTTTAATAATAACTCCTTATGGTAAACAATATGAAGAATTGTGTGAGGCTGTTTTATGAAATATCTTTTCATAGATACATGTTCTAATAGTTTAATTATAAGCACTATTATCAATAATAAAATTGACTATTTTTTTATTGATAAAAATAACAATGATACATCATCTAAAGTTATGAAAGTAATAGAAGAAGCAGTTCCTGATATTATGGGTATTGATAAAATATTTGTAGTAAATGGTCCTGGTTCTTTTACAGGAATTAGAGTTGGAGTTACAATTGCTAAAACAATTGGATTTTGTTTAAATATTCCTATTATTGAATTAAGTGAATTAGAATTATTAGCAACTACTAATACAGATACAAAATATAATGTGGCTTTAATTGATGCAAGACGAGGATATGTTTATGCTGGAATTTATGATAAGGATTTGAATTGTTATTTGGAAGATCAACACATTTTATTAAATGATATAAAATATCCTATAGATTATACTATAATTAATAGTTATGATAATATTGATTTACTTAAAATAATAAAAAAACATGAATTTGATGAGCCTATTAATCCTCATAACTTAAATCCTAATTATTTAAAAAGAACTGAAGCAGAAGAAAAATTAGATGATAAAAGAAATTAAAGACATTAATTATATAAAAAATTTGAGTAATTATAAAGTAACTTTAAATCCTTTTAATAAAGTAATAGGGTATTATATAAATGATATATTAGTAGGATTTTTAGATTATAGTGTTATGTATGAAAAGATAGAAATAAATTATATATTTGTTATTAATGAATATAGAAGAAAAAGTATTGCTTATAATTTAATAAAATATGTAGTTGATAATTATGATTTTGAAAATATAACTTTAGAAGTAAATGTAAATAATGTTAGTGCAATTAATTTATATAAAAAATTAGGATTTAAAATTATTGGTATAAGAAAAAAATATTATGATGGTATAGATGGTTACTTAATGGAGGTGAAAAATGACAATTTTAGCAATTGAATCATCTTGTGATGAAACAAGTATGAGTATAATTAAAGATGGTACTACTGATTTAGGAACGGTGATATTATCTCAAATTGATATTCATAAATTATATGGAGGAGTAGTACCTGAAATAGCAAGTCGTTCTCATGTTGAAAGTATAACTATTGTTTTAGAAGAAGTATTAAACAAAGCAAATATGAAGATTGAAGATATTGATGCAATTGCTGTGACTTATGGTCCTGGGTTGATTGGATCTTTATTAGTAGGATTATTAGCTGCTAAGACATTATCTTATATTTATAATAAACCATTAATTCCTGTACATCACATAGCAGGACATATATATGCTAATAACTTAGTTAAAAGATTAGAATTTCCTTTAATTGCTTTAGTTGTTAGTGGTGGGCATACAGAATTAGTATATATGGAAAGTGATTATTCATTTAAAAAAATAGGTGGTACTTTAGATGATGCTGTTGGAGAATGTTATGATAAAGTGGCTAGAGTATTAGATATACCTTATCCAGGAGGCCCTAGTATCGATAAAATGGCTAAATTAGGTAAAGATACTTATAAATTACCACTTCCGCTTAATGATAGTTCGTATGATTTTAGTTTTAGTGGTATTAAATCTGCAGTTATTAATTTAAATCATAATGAATTACAAAAAGGAAATACTATTAGAAAAGAAGATTTAGCGTGCTCATTTCAAAATAAAGTTGTTGAAATATTAACTAAAAAAACAATGAAAGCTTTAAAAGAATATAATGTTAAAAATTTAATTGTTGCTGGTGGTGTTGCAGCTAATAGTGGTATTAGATCATCATTAGAACAAGAATGTAATAAAAATAATATTAATTTAACTGTACCTCCAATTTTATATTGTACCGATAATGCAGCAATGATTGGAGCAGCAGGTTATTATGCCTATCAAAAAGGAATAGTTAGTGATATAAATTTAAATGCTAAGGCAAATTGTGAGTTAGGAGAGAATATATGAGAAATGTAGGAACTATAGTAAGAGGTATTAGAACACCTATTATTAAAGAAAATGATGATTTAGCTAGTATTGTTGTAGATTCAGTTATGAACGCTAGTATAAGTGAAAATTTTGAAATATTAGATAAAGATGTTATTGCTGTAACTGAAGCAGTAGTTGGTATTGCTCAAGGTAATTATTGCACAGTTGATGATATTGCTTTAGACATTAAAAGAAAATTTAAAACTAATCATATTGGAATTGTTTTTCCAATTTTAAGTAGAAATAGGTTTTCAATGATTTTAAAAGGTATAGCAAGAGGATGTAGTAAAATAACAATGTTATTAAGTTATCCAGCAGATGAAGTGGGGAATCATTTATTTGATGAAAAATATTTAAGAGAATATGATATAAATCCTTATGTTGATGTTTTATCATACGAAAAATATAATGAATTATTTAAAAATGAGGTTCATACATTTACAGGAATAAATTATGTTGATTTTTATAAAGAGTTAGTTGAAAGTGAAAATTGTGAAATTGATTTTGTTTTTGCTAATGATCCAAAAGTTATATATAATTATGTTGATGAAGCCTTAGCATGTGATATTCATACTCGTTTTGAAACTAAAAGATTACTTAATTGTTTAGGTTTAGATAATATTTTAAATGAATCAATAAATGGTTCTGGATTTAATAGTAAATATGGTTTATTAGGTTCTAATAAATCAACGGATGAAAGATTAAAATTATTTCCTAATAATTGTGAACAATTAGTTTTAGATATTCAAAAAATGATAAAAGAAAAAACTAATAAAAATGTTGAAGTTATGATATATGGTGATGGTGCTTTTAAAGATCCAGTTGGTAAAATTTGGGAGTTAGCTGATCCTGTTGTTTCACCATTTTATACTGATGGTTTAAAAGGAACACCTAATGAAATTAAATTAAAATATGTTTCTGACAATAAATTTGCTAATTTAAGAGGTAGTGAATTACAAGAAGCAATGAGGAAAGAAATTAAAAATAAAGAAAAAGATTTAAAAGGCCAAAATATAACTTTAGGTACAACGCCAAGACAAATAACTGATTTATTAGGCTCCCTTTGTGATTTAACAAGTGGTTCTGGAGATAAAGGGACACCAGTAGTTTTAGTACAAAGATATTTTAGTAATTATGCTGATGAATAAACTGTTTTTAAAACAGTTTTTTTAAAATTTGCATATCAAAATTCTTAAAAAATGTATATTAAAATTCTTAAAATTTGTATATTAAATTTGATTAAATAATTATTTTATGATAAAATTTATATGGAGGGATAAAATGTCATTGCGTAAAAATGAATATATAGAAAGATTGGTTGATAAAAAAATAGATGATTATTTATCTATTTTTGGGGCTGTAAGTATTGAAGGACCAAAATGGTGTGGTAAAACCTGGACATCTTTAAACCACGCTAATAGTGTAGTATATTTAGATGAAGAAGAAACAAAGGAAAAAGCAAGATTAAGTTTTGATTTAATTTTAAATAATGAAAAACCAGAATTAATTGATGAGTGGAATTTAATTCCAGAAATATGGGATGCAATTAGAAGAAAATGTGATGACACAACGGCAAAAGGAAATTATATTCTAACTTGTTCAACAAAATTAACTGATGAAAATCAAAAAGAAAAGATTCATCATTTTGGAGCAGGAAGAATAGGAAAAATAAAAATGAATACTATGAGTTTATACGAATCAGGTGATTCAACTGGAAAAGTTTCGATTAGTGATTTATTAAATAATAATGTAAAAAATGAATTAAATCCTAAAATTACATTAGATGAATTAGCTAATTTAATAATAAGAGGTGGCTGGCCTTCAAATATAAATATTGAAGAAAATAAGGCTGGAATTATTCCTAAAAGTTATATTGAAGCAATTCTCGAAAAAGATATTAACGATGATAAAAAAAGAGATAAAAATAAAATGTTGATGTTACTTAAAAGTTTGGCTCGTAATGAATCGACTATTTCAAATAAAAGTACTCTATTAAAAGATATAGAAGAGTTTGCTAATGAAAAAGAATTAATTGAAAGTCGTATTACTATAGATGACTATTTAGATGTTTTAAATAGACTTAATATAATTGAAAACCAAGAAGCATATAGTAATAACTATCGTTCAAAAGAAAGAGTAGGTAAGACAGCTAAAAGACATTTTATAGATCCTTCATTAGCCTGTGCTTGTTTAGACTTAACTAAAGATAAATTAATGAATGATTTAAAAACTTTTGGGCTTATGTTTGAAGCATTAGTAGAACGTGATTTAAATATTTATATGGAATATTTAGGTGGTAAATTATATCATTTTAGAGATAATGTTACTGGTTTAGAAGCAGATTCTATATTGGAGTTTAAAGATGGTGAATATGCTATCATTGAAATAAAATTAGGATTTAATCAAGTTGAAGAGGCTAAGCAAAATTTATTAAATTTATATAATAATATGATAAAAAAACCTAAATTTATGTGTGTTATAGTTGGATATACAGATGTAATAGCTAAAGATCCAGAAACAGGAATTTATATAATTCCAATAACTGCTTTAAAGCCTTAAAAAATATGGACTTTTATGTATTTTTGATATATAATATACATAACTCAAGGTAAAAATATGATAATACTTGATAAAGTAGATGCTGATAAAATAAAAAGATTGATAATATAATTTGTAAGAAATTGTAAGAAATTACAATTTCTTTGCTAAATAAAAAGGAAATCACCAATTTTTGGCTAATATAACTAATAGGAGGTGATTTGAATAAAAAAGTTCTATACTGCAAAATATGAACCAATTTTTATGAGAGCAGTAGTTAAACCAAATATTTTAAAACCATTACTAGAACATATTTTGGAAAAAGAAATAATAGAATT
>CALVKO010000005.1 GCA_944332725.1 uncultured Bacilli bacterium | reverse complement strand
TTTCAAGAGGAAGTTTGCTTTTTATTTTGAAAATTAAAATAGTTAGGTTGCGGACATAGTCTGCCGTATGATATAATCAAATAAAATAGTAATTTATTAAAGGAGTATTTATGAAGTTAATAATTGAAGGATTAAAGAAAAATTTTGAAAAAAAAGAAGTTTTAAAAGACATAAATTTTGAATTTGAAAAAGGCAAAATATATGGTTTATTAGGTAGAAATGGAGCAGGTAAAACAACTTTATTTAATTGTTTAAATGAAGATTTACCTATTGATGCTGGTAAATTCTTTTTAAAAGATAAGGAGTTCAAAAAAATAGAATCAGATGATATTGGTTATGTTTTATCCACCCCTAATGTACCAGAGTTTTTAACTGGAAGGGAATTTTTGAAATTTTTTATTGAAATAAATAAAAATAGAATTAAAAATGAAAAAACTATTGACGAATATTTTGATTTTATGAAAATAGATAGGGAAGATAGGGATAAGCTATTAAAGGATTATTCACATGGTATGAAAAACAAAATGCAAATGTTAGTTAATATAATTGCAAGCCCTAGTATTTTGTTATTAGATGAACCACTTACATCTTTTGATGTAGTTGTAGCAGAAGAGATGAAACAAATGCTTAAAAGTATTAAAAAAGATCATATTATAATTTTTTCGACACATATTATGGAATTGGCTTTAGATTTATGCGATGAAATAGTCATTTTAAATAAAGGGATTTTAGAAAAAATAGATAAAAATGATTTGGATAATACTAAATTTAAAAATAAAATTATAGAGGCTTTGAAGGAGGAATAATATGTTAAAGACTTTTATTACATCCTTTAAATTAAAAAATACATATCGTGTTAATAGTATTATATATTCTCTAAAAAGTCTTCCATTAATAAACAAAATACTTCCTAATAGTTTATATAAAAACAAATTTTTAAAAATATTTGGTAATATAATTAGTATTTTATTTGAAATAATAGGAACATTTTTATGGAAAGGATTATATGTTTGGTTAGCACTTGGTTCTATGACTTTTGCTTATAAAACAAATCAAGTTGATACATTTTTACATCTTTTTGTATTTTCAACTTTAATAGGTGGAATATTAAATACATACCTACTAAATCCTACTAAAGATAAATATTATGCAATTGTTTTAATGAATATGGATGCAAATACTTATGCAATAACAAATTATTTTTATTCAATATTAAAACTTATAATAGGATTAATGCCATTCACAATTATATTTGGATTAAAATTAAATGTTCCATTGTTAATTTGTATATCAATGCCGTTATTTGTACCTATGATTAAAATTATTGTAATAGGTATATTTTCTATTCCAGATTTTAAAAAAAAGAGAGTTGTTAAAAATGAAAATTTACCAACTAAAAAAGTTTGGATATTACTTGCTTCACTTTTAATGTTAGGATTTGGATTACCTTATTTAAATATTGTAATTAATCAAATTATTTATATTGTTATGTTTTTAATAAGTGTTATATTTGGAATTGTTGCATTAAGAGAAATAATATCATTTAAAGAATATAAAAAAATATATAAAGTGCTTTTAACAAATGAAAATGTTTATGCTGTACAAAATGCAAATAGTACAAAAATAATTAAAGAAAATATTGCTAAAAAAATTGAATATAATGGTGATATTACAAGTAATAAAACTGGTTTTGCATATTTTCACGAATTATTTGTGAAAAGACATAGTCAGATATTAACAAAAGCAATTAAAAAACAAACAATAATTATAATAGGCGTATTTTTAATGTTGTTTATGATAATAATTGTAAATCCTAATCTTAAACAAATTTTAAATAATCTACCACTTGTATATTTACCATATTTTGTATTTGTAATGTACACATTAAATAGGGGAACAACAATAACCCAAGCAATGTTTATGAATTGCGATCATAGTATGTTGACATACCGTATATATAGAACTCCAAATGTAATTTTAGGACTATTTAAAGAAAGACTGAAAACTTTAATATTACTTAATTTAATTCCAGCTTTAGCTATTGCAATAGGATTTATAATTCTTTTATATTTAACTGGCGGGACAAATAATTATTTAAATTACTTAATAATATTTATATCAATAATTGCTATGTCAATATTTTTCTCTATTCATTATTTAGTTATGTATTATCTTTTACAGCCATATAACATAAATACTGAAATAAAAAATAGTACTTATACTGTTGTTCAAGCATTAACTTATTTTGTTGCATATTATCTTATAGGTGAAAAGATACCAACTTTATATTTTGGTATATTAATGAGTGCTTTTTGTATCATATATTCGTTAATTTCTTTGTTTATTGCTTATAAATATGCACCAAAAACTTTTAAAATTAGACAATAATATTTGAGAAAAAGAATTAATTTAAAATTTAGGACTAATTTATTAGTCCTTTTTTTATTTGTAAATATTTACCAATATAAAAGAAACTATTTTAAAGAACAAATGTTCGTAGTATAATTTATTTGGTGATAGTAATGAATAAAATTTATACTTGTATTGATTTAAAAAGTTTTTATGCTTCAGTTGAATGTGTTTTAAGAAAACTAGATCCTTTAAATACAAATTTAGTAGTAGCCGATGAATCAAGAACTGATAAGACTGTTTGTTTAGCTGTTAGTCCAACTTTAAAACAATATAGAATAGGTGGTAGGGCAAGATTGTTTGAAGTTAAACAAAAAATAAAACAAATTAATTATGAAAGAAAAAGAAATAATAATTATAAAAATTTTATTGGTAAATCATATTTTGATACTGAATTAAAAAACAATACAAATTTAGAATTAGATTTAATTATTGCTCAACCCAGAATGGCATATTATATAAATTATAGTACAAAAATATATAATATTTATTTAAAATATATTGCCAAAGAAGATATATTAGTTTATTCGATAGATGAAGTTTTTATTGATATAACTAATTATTTAAAATTATATAAATGTACGCCAGAAGAATTAGTAACGAGAATAATAAAAGAAGTTTATGATATAACTGGTATTACTGCAACGTCAGGAATAGGTACAAATATGTTTTTAGCTAAAGTTGCAATGGATATAGTTGCTAAAAAAAGTAAACCAAATGAATTTGGTGTTAGAACGGCATACTTAGATGAAATGCTTTTTAGAAAAGAATTATGGAATCATAAACCAATAACTGATTTTTGGCGAGTAGGAAAAGGAATAGCTGATAAACTTGCTAACAATAATATGTTTACGATGGGTGATGTAGCAAGATGCTCTCATTATAATGAAGAGTTATTATATAAACTATTTGGAATAAACGCTGAGTTATTAATTGATCATGCTTGGGGATGGGAGCCATGCACTATCGAGATTGCTAAAAGTTATAAGCCTACTACTACTAGTTTAAGTTCTGGACAAGTATTGCACTGTCCTTATGATAATAAAAAATCTAGATTGATTGTAAGTGAGATGGCTGATAATTTAGCTTTAGATTTAGTAAATAAAAATTTAGTCACAAATCAATTAGTCTTAACTATTCATTATGATATAAAAAACTTAACTAATCCTAATATTGTTAATAAATATTTTGGCGAAATAATAGTAGATTCTTATGGTAGAAAAATGCCTAAACATTCTCATGGAACAATTAATTTAGATCATTTTACTTCTTCTTCAAAAGTTATTAGAGAAAATTTTATAAAACTATTTGATAAAATTTCTAATCCATTGTTATTAATTAGAAAATTAAATTTGTCGGTAAATAAATTAACTAATGAAAATAAAATAAAACCTTCATTTGAACAAATAGATTTATTTACTAATTATGAAGAATCACAAAAGAAAAAAGAAATAGAAATTATTCAAGAACAAAACGATAAAGAAATTATAAAAGTGATGTTAAAATTAAAAGATAAATATGGTAAAAATTCTATTTTAAGAGGTATGAATATATTAGATGGTGCAACTACTATAGAAAGAAATAAACAAATTGGAGGTCATCATGAATAAATATGATGATATTATAAATTTACCTCATCATGTTTCTAATACTAGAAAACCTATGTCTTTACATAATAGAGCAGTTCAATTTGCGCCTTTTGCAGCTTTAAAAGGATATGATAGTGCTATTAAAGAAGAAGCAAGAATAACTAGTAAAAAAATAGAATTAGATGAAGAACTAAATTTTATATTAAATAAAAATATTAAATTAATTAATGATAATATAAAACAAAAACCTGAAGTAATCATTACATATTTTATACCTGATAATAAAAAAATAGGTGGTTCTTATGAAACGATAATTGGTAATGTGAAAAAAATAGATAATGTTAATAAATTTATTATTTTAGTAGATAATAAAAAAATAGATTTTGATAATTTATTAGATATTAAAATTGTGATATAATAAAGACAATGGAGGTAAAATAATGAAAAAGAAAATACTTTTAATTACAATAATTATTTTAATAATATGTTTAATTTTGTATTTTCTTTATATTTTTAATTATATTCCTCATAAAAAATACTCTAATAATTATTTTAATATTGAATATTATATAAGTGATTTTGATATGGATAAAGATGGAATAGATGATCAAACTGATATACTAAATAGCGTAAAAGAATATATCAGTACAAAACCTAAATATAAAAGTAAATATTATGGTAGTGGTTATCCAGATGATGGATATGGTACTTGTGTTGATGTAGTCACTTTTGGTCTTTTAAATGCTGGTTATGATTTGATGAATTTAGTTAATGAAGATATAAAAATAAATAAAGAGCAATATAATATTGATGTTATTGATAAAAATATTGATTTTAGAAGAGTTGATAATTTAAAAGTATTTTTCAAAAATAATGCTATATCTTTAACTTTGGATGTAAATGATATAAAAAATTGGCAGGGTGGAGATATCGTTATATTTGAAAATCATATTGGAATTATATCAAGTAATAGAAATAAAAAAGGAATCCCGTTTGTGATTCATCATGCTAGTAAATATCAATTATATTATGAAGAAGATATATTAGAACATAGAAATGATATAGTAGGTCATTACAGAATGAGTTAGGTAATTATATGAAAATATCAATTATTTATTTAAATATTACAAGAAATACTAAATTATTAGTTGAACTATCAAAAATAAAATAAATGTAGACATAGTTTATGATTATCTTATTCATATCAATAAAAAAATCATAGATATAAAACTTGGTAAAAAATATTAATAGAAAATAGAGGAGATAATTGTGAAACAATGGGCAAAATATAAGTTAATAGTTGAATTAGTTATTATAATTCTACTTTTATTATTAATTTCAGTAGTTAATGATATTATTTTTACAATTCTATTTTTTCCTTTTATAATTTGTATGTCAGGTGACATTGTAAAAAATATATTTATATTAAAAGGGGAAAATGTAAATTATATGATATTTAAAAAAATATATTTTATAGGAATTTTTGCATTTTTGTTTTCGTTTTTAATTGTATTTATAATGGCAGCTATTTCAAATAAAAATTATTCATTATTAATAGGATTTATTCCTTTTTGGCTATTTGTTGTTATTTTATTAAAAAACAAATTTCTTGGAAAAGATAATAAACTGTTAATTTTTCTATTTTTAATTGTAATTATTTTAATTGGACTTACTATGTTATATTCAGGAATAAGTGATTTAATTAAAAATAATAATTATGTAGAAACTATTGGATATTTTGTTGACTATGAAATATATAAAAGTGATGAATCTGCTACAACATATAAATTGATATATTCTTATAATGTTAAAGATAAAGAATATACTGTTTCAACTGATTATGGAACTGATGTGATTCCAAAAGAAGGCAGTATTAGGACGATTAAATATAATCCAGATGATCCTAGCAAAGCAATTATATTAGGTAGTAATAGTGCAATTGCATTATTATTATCTGGATTTATAACTATAATAATTCCACTTATTATAGTTATAAGTATGTCACCTAAAATAAAAGAAAAATTTATTAATTTAAATATTGATATAGCAACATTATTAATTGGATTTGCATTTTTAATAACTGGTTTAACTATTTTATATATGGTAACAGGAACATTTTCAATTATAGAAATATATAAATTATCTAATTTTGATGATTTAATGCTATATTTAATTTTATTATCATTTATTATATTTGGAATTTTAGTAATTATAAAAAGTTTTAAAAAAAATGATGAATAATTTTATAATTTATCCACAAATTAATTGTGGAGGGAATTTATGGATAAGAACGAAATTAATGTATTAGACGAATTAAATATATGAAAAATATAAAAATATATCTTGTAAAATAAATGAATTATATCCTAGTGATAAAGAACCACACGAAACAAATGTTGTTAATAAAGTTTTAACTTGGTATGGAGTTGAGATGAAAACTCTTATGGATAATAGTTCTTCTAAAATAGCAGAATTATTACTTCAAGGAACTAATATGGGAATTATTGAAGGTAGAAAATTATTAAATCATAAGGAAATTGATGATAAAGTTCACAAATTAGTTCAAGAATATGTTGATATGCAAGAGTCTTCAGTAGAAAAATTAAAACAATTTTTATAGAATAAATAAATATTAAAAGTAATAAAATATTAATGGTGATGTAATGAAAATTAATTTTAAATCATTATTATTATGTATCATTATTACTTTTTTTATTGGTAGTTTTTTTGCTTTATTTATAAGTAGTAATTCGTATGTTAATTTAAATAAAGCATTCGATGTTCCTGGCTATATTTTTCCAATTGTTTGGAGTATCTTGTATTTATTAATGGGAATATCACTTTATATTATTTATGAAAGTTATGGATATAATAAAAAAAATGCGATAAAAATTTATTTTTTTCAATTGTTAGTCAATTCTTTTTGGACTTTAATATTTTTTGGATTTAAATTATATTTATTTGGTTTTATTTGGATTTTATTGTTAATTATTTTAGTTATAATTATGATTATTAAATTTTATAGAATAACTAAAATAGCAGGAATAATGAATATTCCATACTTATTTTGGTTAATTTTTGCAGGATTTTTAAATTTATCAATTGTAATTTTAAACTAGTAATTATTGTAAATTATAAATGGTTGTTTTTGGAGAATAATATAAATGTAGTCTATGTTAGAAAAGGAGATGTCTGATGTTTAAAAAAGCACTTATTTCTCTTCTTCTATTCATTCCAAGTGTTGCTTTAGCTTATTCAGACTACATTTATGTTGGCGGTGAGAATATCGGTATTGAATTAAAGGCTGACGGTGTAATGGTAGTTGGTTTTTACAAAGTAAATGATACTTATATTGCTAGTGAAGCAGGGTTACAAATAGGTGATAGAATAACTTCTATAAACAATGAAAAAGTTAGTTCTATCTATGATTTGACTAATAAAATTAAAGCAAGTAATGGTAATATAAATATAACTTATGTAAGAGATAATCAAATTAAAACAACTACCTTAACTTTACCAAAAGAAAATGATACTTATAAAACAGGTATCTATGTTAAAGATAGTATTACAGGTATTGGAACATTAACTTATATTGATCCAAATACAAAATTATTTGGAGCATTAGGCCACGAAATAATTGATAGTAGAACTGGCCAAATATTAGATATATCTGGTGGTAGTATATATGAATCAACGGTAACTGATATTGAACCAAGTTCTAATGGTACACCAGGTGAAAAGAATGCTCAAATAAATACAGAAAAAATAAATGGTACCATTTTTGAGAATACTATTAAAGGAATATTTGGTAATTATACTGACGAATTTGATGATTCAAAACTTTATAAAGTTGCTAAACCTGATGAAGTGAAAAAGGGTAAAGCTACAATTCTTACTGTTTTAGAAGATGATGTAGTAAAAGAATATGAAATTGAAATTACTAAGATAAGTAAAAATCAGGATACTAAAAATATATCATTTAAAATAACTGATCCTGAATTACTTGAAAAAACAAATGGAATTGTGCAGGGGATGAGTGGTTCACCTATTATTCAAGATGACTACATAATAGGCGCGGTTACCCATGTCGTTGTTGATAATCCACATAAAGGTTATGGTATATTTATTACTACAATGTTAGAAGAAGGAGAAAATTAAGAGGATATTTCCTCTTTTTTAATTAAAAACATAATAAAAAAAGGAATAACTCCCCTTTTTAAATTAAAACTAATGATGCTAATGTTGATATTACCATAATTGCTAACATAACAATAGCCATTATTTTTCCTACTTTTTCACTCTTCAATTCAATCACCTTAGTTAATTATACTATATTTTTAATAAAAAAGGAATATTTTTATTAAAATTTAATATTCTTAATTAGGTGAAAGATATGGACAAACTAAAAATAAAAGTAGATAGAAAATTATTTGTATTTTTATTAGTATTAATGATTATAGGAATAACTATGGGGTCGATATTAGTTACAATTTTAAATAGTTCAGATAAAAATTTAACTATAGAATATATAAACGATTTTGCTAATAATGTAAAAGATAATAAATTAGATTATTTATTTGTTTTAAAAAATAATTTGTTTTCTAATTTATCATATATCATATTAATATGGTTATTAGGAATTTCTGTAATTGGTTTACCAATTATAGTTATTATGTTTTTTAGTAAATCATTTATCTTAGGTTTTAGTATTGGGGCAGTTTTAGAAACATTTAAGGCAAAAGGTATTATATTTAGTCTGGTATATGTATTTCCTGGACAAGTTATTAATTTATTATTTTTATTACTTCTAATGATGTATGCAATGAGTTTTTCATTTAAACTAATATATGTAATATTAAAAAAACAAAGTTTAGATTTTAAATTGGTTATGAATAGATATTTGAAAATATTTTTATTAGTATTGTTTGTTACTTTATTGATGACTTTATATGATACATTTTTAATGCCTAAATTAATAAAATTGATTATTCCTTTTATTATGTGATATAATGAATTAGGTGAATTTTATGAAAGTTGTAGTTGGTATGTCAGGTGGAGTAGATAGTAGTGTTGCTGCTATATTACTTAAGGAACAAGGATATGAAGTAATTGGTTTATTTATGCGAAATTGGGATGCTTCTTTAAATAATGATATATTGGGTAATCCTACATTAAATAATAATATATGTCCTCAAGAACAAGATTATAATGATGCATTAGAAGTTTGTAAAAAAATAGGTATTCCATTACATAGAATAGATTTTGTTAAAGAATATTGGGACTATGTATTTACTTATTTTTTAGATGAATTAAAAAAAGGCAGAACTCCAAATCCTGATATAATGTGTAATAAATATATTAAATTTGATACGTTTTTAAAAGAAGCTATTAAATTAGGAGCGGATTATATAGCAACTGGTCATTATGCTAGAATGATTGATGGCAAATTATTAAGAGGGGTAGATAGTAATAAAGATCAAACTTATTTTTTATCACAAGTATCTAAAGAACAATTAAAAAAGGTTTTATTTCCAGTAGGTCATTTAAATAAAAAAGAAGTAAGAGAAATAGCTAGTAAATATGATTTGATAACTGCTAATAAAAAAGATTCAACTGGTATTTGTTTCATTGGTGAAAGAAATATAACTAAATTTTTAGAAAATTATTTACCTAATACTCCAGGAGATATAGTTAATATTGAAACTAATGAAGTTATTGGCAAACATATAGGCTTAATGTATTATACAATTGGTCAAAGAAGAGGTTTAAATATTGGTGGTTATGAAGATAGAATGTTTGTCGTTGGTAAAGATTTAAGTAAAAATATTTTATATATATCTTTAGGCAATAGTGAATATTTATATAGTGATTCGTGCATTGTAACTGATATTAATTGGTTGGGTAATGAAAAAATTAATAAATGTACTGCAAAATTTAGATATCGTCAACCAGACAATGAAGTTGAATTAGAATTTTTTGATGATTATATCTTAGTTAAATATCCACAAAAAGTTAAATCTGTAACACCAGGTCAAGCATGTGTATTTTATGATGGCGAACAATGTTTAGGCGGCGGAATAATTAAGGAAGTAAGAAAAAACAATGAAAAGCTTTGGTATTTATAAAGTTTTATTCATTGTTTTTATTTTTTCTTCTTCATTAGATAATAATGATTCTTTTAAATGTTTATATTCGTTAATTTCTTGTCTTATTTTATTTATTTTTTCGTAATTTTCGGATTTGTTTTGTTCTTTATCAGGTATATTTTTTACTATAACTGATTTTTTCTTATCTTTTTTTAAATCAATTTTATAATATTCGATTGCTGTAGCAAATTGTAATATATTTGTTAAACCTATTAAAATTATTGGTATATTAACAGCACTTTTTAAATATGTATAACATAATAAAATGTATAAAAGAGTTGTTTTAAATTTTCCTAGTAATGTTGATTTTGGATTATTATTTTTTAAATATGATTTTGTATTTATATATCCAATTACAAATTCTAAAATTATAGTTGAAATTATCATTAAAGGATTAGTTAATAATATTGGAATTGAAATACCTACTGCAAATAATTTATCACTTATTGCATCTAATTTTTGTCCATATTTACTAGTAGCATGCCATTTTCTTGCTAAAAATCCATCAAAACAATCGGTTAATCCTAATATACCAGCTATAATAGCAGCACCTATAAAATTACCGAAAACAAATGAAGGTAAAATAATAACAGGAGCTAAAATTCTTGATTTAGTTAATATATTAGGAATCATAAGTTTAATTTTTTCTTTTTTGCTTTTTGCTTGATTAATTTTTTTTTGAAATTCTTTTTTATCTTTTTTAAATTCACTTATTGCATTTTTAATCATAGTTATCTCCTTTTTCTATATTTTATCATATTTTATTATTATTTAGTATATAATTTAGTGTATCTATATGATACATTTAGAAAGCTCGTAGGATTACGGCTTTCTTTTTTTTGTGTAAAAATGTGGTAAATGATATTTTTTAGTATACAAAATATGTCGAAAAATGTTATAATTATGTAAGGTGATGATATGAAACGACTAATTTGCTTATTAATTCTAATAGGTGTTGTATTATCAATTTTCCCATTTATGATTGCTGCTACGAATGTTTATGGCATTGTTGAAACTGAAAATAATTTGGGAGTACGTGTAAGAAGTGGAGCAGGAACTAATTTTAGTGTTATTGGAACTGGCTTTGGTGAAGGTGAAGTAGTTAAAATATTAGATGAAGTAGCAACTCAAGATAGTTCTACAGGTTGTGCAACTGGAAAGTGGTATAAAATAGAATATAATCAAGAAGATTATACTGAAGGTTATGTTTGTACTAGTTATATTGAAAAACGTGAAAGTACACCTGTTACAGAGCATTTAAAAGGTAAAATTAATTCTGAAATTGGTGTTATTGTAAGAGAGGGCGCTAGTACAAGTTATAGTTCTATTAGTGATGGACTAGCAAATGGTAGGGTAGTAACAATATTAGATACTGTTGATTCAGCTAATAGTAAAGATACTTGCGGAAGTAAAAAATGGTATAAAATATCATATGCTGATAGTGATACTGGATATGGTTATGTTTGTACAACATATGTTGAATTAGTTGAAAGTACTGTTGATCCTAATTATGATTATGAAAAAGAATTAGCAAAATTTCCAGAAAGTTATCAAAAATATTTAAAAGAATTACATGAAGATCATCCATCTTGGAAATTCTATGCTATCGATACTAATTTAAAATTTGATAGGGTAGTAAAAGCACAGGCAACTGGTTCTAAAAGTTTAATTTGGACAAGTAATGAGGGTTGGCGTTCAACTAAAGAAGGTGCTTATAATTGGCGAACTGATACTTGGAAAGGATATGATGGTGATTCATGGAAAGCAGCAAGTGAAGGCATAGTCGCTCATTATTTAGATCCTAGAAATTTTTTAAATGAAACTAGAATATTTATGTTTGAGGATTTAACTTATCATGATTATCAAAATGAATCTGGTGTTCAATCAGTTTTGAATGGAACATTCATGTCTGGAAAATTTAGTTATAATGGAGGAAATAAAAGATATTCAACTACATTTGTTGAAGCAGGCCAATATTCGGGCGTTAGTCCTTATGTTTTGGCAGCCAGAGTAAAACAAGAAGTTGTTATTAGTGGTGGTAAAGCAAGTGGTAGTGCGTCTGGTACAGTTTCTGGATATAAAGGATATTATAATTTCTTTAATGTTAATGCGTATGCGGCTAATGGTAATGATGCAGTTATTAATGGTTTAATTTATGCTAAAAAAAGAGGATGGAATAATCCATATATTTCAATTTTGGAAGGATCAGTTCATTTAGGAGATAATTATATATTAAGTGGTCAACAAACTTTATATTTTCAAAGATTTAATGTTAATCCTGCATCAGATAGTACAATTAATACTCATCAATATATGACTAACATTCAAGCACCATATTCTGAATCTTCTACAACTTATTCGGCATATGTCAAAAATGGTGATATTGATGAAGCAATAGTATTTTATATTCCAATTTATGATAATATGAAAGAAACTAATTATGCTCAACCAAATAAAGGAAATCCTAATAATTGGTTATCTAGTTTAAAAATAGATGGTAAATCTGTTACAGGTTTTGATGGTGAAATAACTTCTTATGATTACAATACTAAAAATAGTAGTATTAAAATTACAACAACTACTGTAAATAGTAAGGCTAAGGTTAGTGGTAATGGAACAATTAATTTAAATGATGGAATGAATAAATTGAATGTTGTTGTTACTGCTGAAAATGGTGATAAAAGAACTTATATATTAAATGTTAATAAAATTACTGAAGAAATAGAAAATCCTACAACAATAGATGAAGTAATTGATCAATTAAGCGTTAAAGTAAATGGAAATATAATGAGTGGTATCGAAATAGGAACAACTTATAATTCATTTAAAGATAAAATTTATAAATATAATAATCAAGCAACTGTAACATTAAGTGATGCAGATGGTAAAGTTAAAACAACTACATTTGCAACAGGTGATAAGTTAACTATTACTATTGGTGAAGAAACTAAAATATATGAAATATTAATTCTTGGTGATTTAGATGGATCTGGTGATGTAACCTTAGCGGATTTACTAGAAGTTCAAAAATTAATATTAGAAAAATCTAATATATCTGGTATTTATTTAAAAGCCGGGGATATAAATAAAGATGGCAAAATAGACTTACACGATTTATTATATGTTCAAAAACATATCTTAGGCGATAAAATTAAACAATAGGAGGTATAAATGAAAAAAATTTTAATTTTATTATTTACAATATTTATTTCGTTTTGTATTCCTGTAGTAGCCGATGCAGCAACTGCAAATATAAAAGTTACAACTAATCGTTCTAGTTTAATTATTGGTAATACTTTTACGGTAACTGTTACTGTATCTTCGTCTACGCCGATGGCTAATTGGGAATTTAATTTGAAATATGATACTTCAAAATTATCCTTTGTTAAATCAGATCATGATTTTCATGTTGTAGGATTAGATATGACAGAAAAACAAAAGACGGCTTCATATACTTATACTTTTAAAGCAAAAGCATCAGGAACTGCTAGTATATCAGTTAGTTCAGCTTCTGTAATGGGTTGGAATGGTGAAATGAATTTAAACAAAAGTGGTACTAGTGTTAGTATAATGAGTCAAGAACAAGCCGAAGCAAATTATAGTAAAAATGATTATTTATCTAATTTAGAAGTAGAAGGAGCTACATTAAGTCCAAAATTTGATAAAGATACATTAGAATATACCATTGAATTAGAACCAAATACTAAAAAAATTGTTGTTAATGCTACTAAGGAAGATAGTAAATCTAGTATATCAGGTACTGGTGAAATAGAAGTAAGTAAAGGTGCTAATAAAATAGAAATTGTTGTAACGGCCCAAAAAGGTAATACAAGAACATATGTTATAAATGCAATAGTAAAAGAGTTAGATCCAATTGAAGTAACAATAGATAATAATACTTTTAATGTTATACAAGAAGAAGAATTTTTACTAAAACCAAATGATTATTTTAAACAAACGACAACTTTAATTAATGGTAAGGAAGTTCCTGCTTTCTATAATGAATTATCTAATATAACTTTAATATGTTTAAAAGATTCTGAAGGAAATATTAATTTTTATATAGTAAATGAAAATGAATATACATTATATAATGAAATTAAATTTAATTCTTTAACAATTCAATTATTAGATATGGATAGTTCATTAATACCAAAAGGATATAACGAAACAACAATTGCTATTGGTGATAAAACTATAACGGCATATAAAAAAGATGGTTATGAATATCCGTTAATATATGGTTTAAATTTAGAAAATGGTACTAAAAGTTTATATAAATATGACTCTAAAGAAAACACTTTACAAAGATATGAAGATGTAACTATTGATGATGATCTTTATTTTAACTCTTTAATAGGTATGTTTGGATTTATAATTGTTTCCTATGTTATATTTATTGTGTTGCTAATTAATAAAAATAAAAAACAAAAGAATTTTTTAGATAAGACAATGCGTATGAATATAATTGATGTAAATAGTAATACATTAGATAATGTGCTAGATATTAAAACAAAAAAAGAGTTAAAGAAAGAAAAAAAATTAGCTAAAAAGTTAGCTAAGAAAAATAAAGGTACTGATTCTGAAACACCAGAACAAGAAATGGCTAATTTATAGTCATTTTTTTATCATAAATAAATATTATGATTGAAACAATATTAAAATTTTGATATACTAATCAGAGAGGTGTAGTTATGAATAAAAGTGAAATGCCAATTATTACTAATATTTTTTGGAAAAGAACATATTTATTTATAGAATATTTTTCAATAAAACCTATTCAAATATCAATTGCAATGATTGATAAAAAAAAATATAAAATCTTAAAGGAACATATACTAGAAACAAAAAAAATTGGTGATAATAAATATAGATGTAAAATAAATATAACAATTGCTGAAGGAAGAAATTTATTATTTCCTGGAGAATGGAGAATAATAATTAATAATAATTTTTTTATTAGATATAATATATCTAATGAATTGATGAATAATATTGAAAATTTATCTAGAGTTTTTAGGTATTGCCATGATCTTTATGCTTATGTTTTAACATTTAAATTGAACATATCATGCATAGAGAATAACGAATATATATATATAAGTTTTTTAAGTAGTTATATGAATCAAAGTATAAAAAATGGTAAAATAATATTGTTAAAAAAAGTTAAAATAAAATTAATTTCATTCCTAAAATTTTTGTTAAATATGTATTATCAAATTATAACTCATTTTACCCCAAAAACAGGGAAAAGAATTTTATTTATGTCAGAAAACAGAATTAAAATAATGGATAATTTAGAAGCAATTGATAAAAGAATTAAAGAAAGAAAATTAGATAAAAAATTTAAAATTTCATATAGTTTTAGAAATATTTTTGATAAAAAAAGACAAAATCCTTTTGAATGGTTAAAAGTATTAACAAAAATAGCAAAGAGTGATTATATTTTTGTTGATGATTATGTCCCTATATTTTCATTTTTAAATTTAAATAAAAAAACAAAACTAATTCAAACTTGGCATGCTGGCTTTGGATTTAAATTAGTTGGATATGGTAGGTTTGGAATTGAAGGATCACCAAGACCTACAACATCATGTCATAGAAAATATACATATGGCTTAATAGGAAATGAAAATTTAAAAGAAATTTATTCCGAAGTTTGGGGAATTGAAAAAGATGCATTATTACCAACTGGAATGCCAAGATTAGATAATTTTTTAGACAAAAAAATAATAAATGAAAAAAAAGAACATTTTTATAAATCATATCCACAATTAAAAAATAAAAAAATTATTACTTTTGCTCCAACATATAGAGGCAGTTCACAAAAAAACGCATATTATGATTATGATAAAATAGACTTTGATAAACTTTATGAATTTTGTAAAAAAACAAATTCAGTTATTACTTTTGGGAAACATCATTTTATAAAACAAAATATACCTATAAAAAAAGAATATAAAGATTTAATATATGATATGTCGGAATATAAATTAAATGATTTATTTTATGTTACAGATGTTTTAGTTACTGATTATTCGTCGTGTTTTTATGATTTTCTATTATTAAACAAACCTGTTTTATTTTATGTATATGATAAAACAATTTATTCAGCTACTAGAGGTGTTCATAGACCAATAGATGATGTTGCTCCTGGTAAAGTTTGTGAAACTTTTGAAGAATTGTTAAAAAGTTTATATAATAAAGATTATAGTCAAAAAGAAAAAATAGATTTTTTAGTTGATAATTGTGTAAAAAATAAAAAAACTGCTAGTGATCAGGTAATAGATTTTATACTTTTAGGAAAAAGGAATGAAGATATATGCAACAAATAAAATATTTTATTTTAAAAATATGTATTTTTATTTTAAAAATAATTTATAGTTTTATAAAATTATTTCCTACTAAGCAAAAAGTTACATTTGTTAGTAGACAATCAAATTCAATAACATTGGATTTTAAGTTGTTGATTGAAGAATTAAACAAAAAATATCCAAATTATAAGACTATCGTTCTTACTAAAAAAATTGATAATAAATTTAAATATATTTTTCATATGTTTAGGCAAATGTATCATATTGCTACTTCTAAAGTAGTTATATTAGATTCATATTGTATTGTAATTAGTTTACTGAAACACAAAAAAAAACTAACTGTTATTCAAATTTGGCATGCAATAGGTAGTATGAAAAAATTTGGATATGCTATGATAGGAAAAGAAGAAGGAACAACAGCACAATTAGCGAAAATAATGCACATGCATCAAAACTATAATATTGTTTTGATTTCATCTTTTAGTTTTATAAAAGATTTTGAAGAAGGCTTTGGAATAAGTAAAAACATAGTAAAAGAAATACCATTGCCACGTGTAGATTTGTTGCTTGACAAAAATTATAAAAAGCAAGTACAAGATAAACTTTACAAAAGAATCCCACAATTAAAAAATAAAAAAAACATTTTATATTGTTCAACTTTTAGAAAAAAGCAACAGAATGGTTGTAAAAATATACAAGATTTAATTAATGAGATTGATTTTAGTAAATATAATTTATTGTATAAACCTCATCCATTTAATACAATTAAATGTGAAGATAAAAGAGTTATTACAAATTTTGAATCTACTTTTGAAGCTTTATTTGTTGCTGATTATGTTATATGTGATTATTCAAGCATTATTTATGAAGTAGGACTTTTAAAATTACCACTTTACTTGTATGCTTATGATTGGAACGAATATAAAGCTAAAAGAGAGTTAAATTTTGATATAGAACATGATACAGGTTTACTTTTTACTGATGATCCTAAAAAAATAATCTATGAGATAGAAAATAATAATTTTTATAATAAAAAGTTTGAACAATTTGTTAAAAAAAATGTTACAATTCCAAAAGAAAAATGTACTACAAAAATAGTAGAATTGATTTCTAAATATATGTGAGAGGTTCATTTAAAAGAGCTTCTTTTTTAGATAACTATTAAATATAACAAAACATTGACTTTTAATAGTAAAAATGCTAGAATTTTATTATGAGAGGTGTAGTAAATGAGTGAGACAAAAAATATTTTGTTGTTAATGATGGCTGGAAATGGCACACGTTTTGGTACTGACATTCCAAAGCAGTTTTATTTAATAAATGAACAACCAATATTTATTTATATTTTGAAAGAATTAAATAAGATAAAATGTATAGATGATATTGTGGTAATAACCAATCCAAAATATCTTGAATATACAAAGGAATGGATTGAAAAATCCAATATAGATAAAATTTATAAAATTATTACTGGAGGTAATGGTAGATCACAAGATATATTATCTGGTCTTAATGTGATTAATAACTTTGCAAAAGAAAATGATATAGTTTTGATGTATGATGCAACTCATCCATTTGTTGATTCTGAAGGTGTTGAAAAAGTTATTAATGCAATAAAAGATTATGGAGCAGCAACTTTAGCGGAATTCCAATATGATACGACTTATTATATGAATGAAGAAACTAAAGAAATAGAACAAGTTATTCCAAGAGCAAAAGTTATAGCAGGAGCATCACCTGAAGGATTTAGATTCGGACAAATTTTTGATATATATAGAAATACTTCGAAAGATAAATTAAATGAGTTGACTTCTGCTGGTGCGATTGCTCTTAAAAACAATATTAAAATGAAGGCTATAGAAACAAAAGAATTTAATTTAAAAATAACATATCAAAGTGATATGAATTTGATAAAAAAAGTTAGCGAAGTATATTTTAAATAATTAAGGAGTTGATCTTATGAAAAATAATTTATTAAATATGGTAGAAAAAAGAAAAATAGGTATTAATTGTGGTGTTCCTTCTTTTTGCAGTGCTAATAAAATTGTTATTGAAGCTATAATGGAACAAGCAAAAAGGTTTGATGATATTGTTTTGATTGAAGCTACGGCAAATCAAGTTAATCAATATGGTGGCTATATGGATATGACTTCTGAAGATTTTCGTGATTATGTATATAAAATTGCTGACAGAATTAATTTTGATAAAAGTAAAATTGTTTTAGGAGGAGATCATTTAGGACCTCTTACTTGGTGTGATGAACCAGAAAAAGACGCTATGTCAAAAGCCAAGGTTTTAGTAAGACAATGCGTTTTGGCAGGTTATACTAAAGTTCATTTGGATACATCTATGAAATTAGGAGATGATCCGATTGATAAACCTTTATCAGTTGAAAAAATAGCTGAAAGGGGTGCTATTTTATATAAAGAGTGTGAAAAGGCGTATAATGATTTACTAAAAACTAATCCGAATGCTGTTCATCCAGTATATATAATAGGTAGCGAAGTTCCTATTCCTGGAGGAACACAGGAAGATGAAGGACTTAAGGTTACGACACCAGAAGATTTTGAAAATACTATTTTAACTTATAAAAAAATATTTAAAAAACATGGATTAGATGGTGCTTGGGAGCATATTATAGGTATTGTCGTTCAACCTGGTGTAGAATTTGGAAATAATGAATTGCATATATATAACAGATTAGATGCCATAAAATTATGTGATACATTAAAAAAATATCCTGATATTGTTTTTGAGGGACATTCCACTGATTATCAACCTCCAATTAAATTAAAAGAAATGGTTGAAGATGGAATTGCTATTTTAAAAGTTGGGCCTGCATTAACTTTTGCTGTTAGAGAGGCTTTATTTGCACTAAGTTATATGGAAAAAGAATTAATTAGTGATGCTAATAAACGAGCTAATTTTATAGAAACATTAGAAGAAGTTATGTTAGAAGATGATCATAATTGGGTTAAACATTATCATGGTAGTGAGCAAGATAAAAAAATAGCTAGAAAATATAGTTTTTCTGATAGAAGTAGATATTATTTTTCATTGCCAAAAGTTGTAGCAGCACAAGAAAAATTATTTAATAATTTTAAAAATGTTAGTATTCCATTAGGTATGTTACATCAATATATGCCTTTACAATATATAAAAGTTCGAGATGGTAAATTAAAATCAGATGCATATGAATTGACTAAAGATGCTGTTGTTTCAATTGTAGAAGATTATAATTATGCCGTTAAACATAATTACATGATAAGTGGGGTGTTTATAAAATGAAAGCAGGAATTGTAAAAAAAAATGGTTTAGTTGAATATGATGATTTGGAAATGCCTAAATTATCTGATAATAGTATAAAAATAAAAGTTGCTGTAACTGGAATTTGTGGTTCTGATATTACTCGTGTATGGAAAAATGGCGCTCATAATTATCCAATTGTTTTAGGTCATGAATTTTCAGGAGTAGTTGAAGAAATTGGAAAAAAAGTTAAAAATATTTCAGTAGGCGATCATGTTGTTGGAATTCCATTAGTTCCGTGTTTTCAATGTGAAGATTGTAAAAAAGGTAATTATTCATTATGTAAAAATTATAGTTTTGTTGGTTCTAGACAACAAGGTAGCATGGCTGAATATATTGTCTTAGATGAAAAAAATGTATTTAAAATAAATGACAATATATCACTTGAAACTGCAGCATTCTTTGAACCATCAACTGTTGCTTTACATGGAATAAATTTAACAAATTATGAAAAAGGTAAAAATGTTGTAATATTAGGTGGAGGAAATATTGGCTCATTCATGATTCAATGGATTAAAATTTTAGGTGCCAATAAGATTGTCGTTGTAGGACGAAATAAAGAAAAATTAAATAATTCTTTAAAATTAGGAGCAACTGATGTTGTAAGTACTTTAGATTCTGATTTTTTAGAACAATTAATGAAACTCACAAATTATAGAGGATATGATTATGTGTTTGAAACAGCAGGATCTGCCGAATTAATGCAATTAGCTTTTCAAATTTCTGGTAATAGATCTAATATATGTTTAGTTGGAACGCCAACATCTGATTTAACATTCACTCCTAAAATGTGGGAACAATTAAATCGTAAAGAATTTAAATTAACTGGCTCTTGGATGAGTTATTCATATCCTTGGCCTGGTATTGAATGGTTAAAAACTTTAGAAAAATTTAATACAGGAGAATTAAAAGTTACTGATAGTATGATATATAATCGTTATTTGTTAGAAGATATTAGTGCAGCCTTTGAACTTTATAAAAATGATAAAAAGCCGAATGGAAAAGTATTAATTTATAGTAATGAAAATTTAATGAAAAAGAAAAATTATTAATAGTAGGAGTTAATATGAATTTGGGAATTATATATATATTAGAAACAAACAGTTATCAAAAATCATTAAATGAATTAGTAAATATATGTAAAAATAAAAATATTCAATTAATTATTTTAAATAAAATTAATGATAGTACGGTAACAGAATATTTAAAAAAATATGATGATGATTTTACTATTTTAGATTGTGTAGGAAAATCATTGTATCAATGTTTAGATATAAGTTTAAAACAAATAAAAACAAAGTATATCAATATTCAATTTAGTAATTCATTTGTTTCAAAAAAAACTTTAACTAAAATATTAAAAAAAATCAGTAATAGGGAAGTATATTGCTTAAATTGTAACAGCTTTCTAAATACTAAAGAAAAAATAAATAATATTAATCTTGAAACACATATAGAATCATATGTGTTGAAGGCTTCTGTTTTAAAGCATATGAGAATAATTGAAACAAATTGTGATTATGATGTGGTTATTCAAATATTATTAGAATATTTGAATAAATATGAGATAAATTATTTAAAAAATTGTAAAATAATTACAGAAAATCAACTAGAAAAATCTTGTTGTTATCAAAAAGAATGGTATACTTATTCTATTGAAAATATTTATATTCCAATATTATACAAAAATAAATTAAATAAATATTCTCAATCATTAGTATATTATTCTATATTTCAAAAATTTTTTGAGAATAAAAATAGTAGGAATAAAGAAATTTTAATAGGTAAAGAGAGAGAAGAATTTTTTTCTAAAATTGGTGAATTATTAAAATTAATTGATAAACAAATTATTTTTTCTATAGATTATTTTAATAATAAGAAAAAAAATTCATATGATTTTAAATTTTTAATGCTTTACTTAAGAGATAAAATAAAGAACTTTCAAGTTGATTTTGATGATAATGGAATCTATACTGTTATAAATAGTGATAAAATTTATGTAAATAGTAATGTTATTGAAATTGATGCTTTCAATTATAATCAAAATGAAATTATTATTGATGCTCACTATAATTATCATAATGTATTTGAATGTTTAGTTAATAACTTTTATGTATTGGTAAATGGTAAAAAAATTAATTTTCAAAAAACTGGAATATATTCTTTAACGAAATTTTTTGCGCTGTCTACTTCAAAAAAATATACATTTCAATTTAAAATTCCATTTGAAGAAAAAAAATTAGAAATTCAATTTTTATTACAAATTGGCAACAGAAAATATTTATTTCCATTACGTTTTATTAAACCCGCTTCAAGATTAACGAATAAATATAAAAATTCTTATTGGCAATATAAAAATATTATTTTAAAATATAAAAATAATTTTCTAATTTTTAGAAAAAATAATGCTGTTATTCATTTTATATATGAAATGATATTTATGTTTGACTTATTAATTAAATCTGCATTTTTTTACAAATTTAAAACATTATTTTTAAGAATAATTTATTGGATTTTAAAACCTATTTATAGCAAAAAACGAATTTGGCTATATTTTGATAAATTATATAAAGCTGATGATAATGGAGAACATCAAATAGAATATGCTATGAATAAAAATGACAATATATTGCATTATTATGTAATAAATAGAGATTCTTATGACTATAATAGATTAAAAAACAAAGGTATAAAATTATTGAAATTTAATTCAATTAAACATAAACTATTTAGTTTATATGCTGAAAATATTGTTGCCACTCATCCTGATATAATTAAATTTTGTGGATATGGCAAAAGATTAGAAAAAGCATTTAGAGGATTATTTAATGCTAATATTATTTGTATAGCTCATGGACTTACAATTCAAAAAAATGCTGAAGTTCAAAATAGACTATATGATAATACAATGTTTTATACAACCTCATCAATTTATGAAGTTGAACATTTAAAAGAACCTATTTATGGATATGAAGATAATCAATTAGCTTTGACAGGCTTAGCTAGATTTGATATGATGAAATCTCATGTAAAAAAACAAATTTTAATTTCTCCAACTTGGAGACGTAGTGTTTCTGGTACTTCGAATATGAATTTACCTAAAGGATATAATGAAGAATTTAAAAAAAGTATTTATTTTAAAATATATAATTCATTAATAAATGACAAAGAATTAATTGAATGTGCAAAAAGAAATGATTATAAAATAATTTTTTTATTGCATCCTGCAATGAGTGCACAACAAGATGATTATGATAAAAATGATTATGTTATATTAATGCAAGCTACAAGTGATATCAGTTATAAGAAAATTTTAACTGAGTCAGCATTAATGGTTACTGATTATTCAGGAATTCAATATGACTTTGCTTATATGCATAAGCCTATAATTTATTATCATCCGACATTATTACCTCCACGTTTTGAAGAAGGTGCTTTAAAATACGATACTATGGGATTTGGCCCAATTTGTAAGGAACATGATGAAATAATAAATACATTAATTAAATATATTGACAATGATTGCAAAATAGAAAAAAAATATGATAAAAGAATAAATGATTTTTTCGCTTTTCATGATTATAATAATTGTGAAAGAATATATAATGCTATTTTACAATTTACAGATAAAAATAAGTAATTTTTGTCTAATTTATAATTTAATAAAAAATAGAAAGGAACACAATTATATATTATAAAATTATATTAACAATGTGTGGTATGTATAAGTTTTATGAAAAATTATAAAATAACAATTTTAGTTACCTCTTATAATGCAAAAAAATATTTATATGAATGTTTAGAATCAATAATTAATCAGACATGTGATAAAAAATACTTTGAAGTTATTGTTGTTGACGATGGCTCAACTGATGGTTCATCAAAAGTTTGTGATGAATATGCAAAAAAATATAGTAATTTTAAAATTATGCATCAAGAAAATTCCGGAGGACCATCTAAAGGAAGAAATTACGGAATTGAACACGCTTCAGGGGAATATATATTTTTTGTAGATGTTGATGATTATTTCGGCAAAGAAGCAATAAGTAAATTAATCAAACATATAAAAAAATTTCACTCAGATGTTATTTTAGCAAAGATTGGTAAAACAAATAGAAAAGAAATACCAACTTCTATGTTTGATAAAACTTATGAAAGTGTGAATATCTATAATTCTAAAATTGTTCGAACTTTAGGACCATGGAAATTATTTAACGTTAAGTTTTTAAGGGATAATAATATTTATTTCCCATGTAATGTTATGTATGAAGATGCAATTTTTACATTGACATCATATTTTTTGGCTAATAAAATTTCGGTTGTTAGTGATTATGATTATTATTATTGGACAAAAAGAGATGATGGCACAAATTTATCTTCAGGTAAATCAGAAAATAGCAAAAATTTTTTAAAGATTGAAAAAAGAATAGCTGCATTTAAATTAATTAATGATATTTTGCTTAAATATAATAATTATGATAAATCTCAATTTGAAATATCAAAAAAAATATTAACTATGAATTATAGAACTCTTGTTTATTTGATTAATAATTCACCAACACAAGAAATGGTTGATGAATTATATGAAGTTGTTAAAAAATGGTATGATGAAAGGTATATTAATAATTTGAAAATAAAAGAATTATTATTGCTTAAGGCATTTTACGACAGATTGGATATTGAAAAATTAGAGATTATTTATTCTAAAATATCTAATAATGATTATAAAATAAAAATAACAGATAATAAAGTTTTAGCACTATTTTCTTTAACAAATGAAAATTATTATATTGATATAACTATGAAATATGAATTAAATAACTTAGAAAAATACAAAATAAATAATATAATAAAAAAACATAATAAAATTTACATAAAATTTGTTTATCCTATTTTATTTGTCAAGGATAGACCTATTAAGGTTTATTTAAAAACAAATAATAGTTATTATTTATGTAATATAAAAAAACATAATAAAAAAATAGAATCAGATAAATTACATCATTACATAGTTGAAATTGATTTGGAAAAATTGTATAAAAAATCTTTAAAAAATAATTTATTTGATAATGATTATTTAAATTATGAATTTTTGATTACAAATGATAATATTAATTATTATGGTTTTGGCAAAAATAAAAATGAAAATTTAGTAAAAAAATTTAATGGCTTTTTTTCAAATATAGAGAACAATATAATTTTATTAGGCGAATTATCAAATCATAATTTATGTATAAAGCAAATATCAAGTAAATGCAATTATCGAAAAATTAAAAATTCTGATATACGTATTTTGTCATATAATTATAAAATAATTCATAATGCTTTAAAACATCGCAAATTTAAACAAGCTTTAAAACTTGTTAAATATATAAATAGTGGAGCAAATGTATATAAGAAGAAATATTATTTAATTTGTAATTTTGGTCACAAAAAAATTATAGTACGTGATTTTTCATATAAAAAAATTATAAATAAATTTTTAAAATAGAGGTGATTACTATAAAAAAATTTTTTAATGATATAAAAAAATATTTTAAATATATTTTATATTCAACAAAATCTAATTTAAAAGCAGAGGTTGCTAATTCATATTTGAATTGGTTATGGTGGATTTTAGATCCATTGTGTTTTATGTTAGTATATACATTTATGGTTGAAGTTGTTTTTAAGACAAAAGAGCAATATTTTCCTGTATTTGTTTTAATCGGATTAACTGCTTGGAATTTCTTTAATAACAATATTACAGGCTGTGTAAAACTAATTTCTAGCAATAAATCGATAGTTACAAAAGTATATATTCCTAAATATGTTTTAGTTTTAATTAAAATGTTTACTAATTTATTTAAAATGTTTATATCTTGGGGATTAATACTAATAATGATGATTATATTTAAAGTTCCTTATACTTTATATATTTTGCAATTTTTGCCTGTTTTAATTGTATTATTTGTATTATCATTTGGTATTTCTTGTATTTTAATGCATTTTGGAGTTTTTGTTGAAGATTTAAGTAATGTTACTAATATATGTCTAAAATTAGTATTCTATATGTCCGGTATATTTTATGCAATATCAACTAGAATTCCGGCACCTTATAATAGAATATTAGTTAATCTTAATCCTATTGCTTTAATAATCGATTCATTTAGGAAAACATTTTTAAATGCTCATATAGTAAATTATAGAATGTTGGGGTTATGGTTAATTGTTGGTATTGTTCTATCTATGATCGGTATTAAAACAATTCAAAAATATGAAAATAGTTATGCGAAGGTGACAAAATGAGTAAAGATGCAATTACTATTAAAGATTTACATATAAGTTATAGAACTTTAAAAGGCTTTTCTATAAAAAAATCTTTATTAAAAATGAAAATAAACAAATCAGAAATTTTTGAAGCTGTTAGAGGAGTTTCGTTTAGTGTTGAAAAAGGTAAAATATTAGGTGTAATAGGAAAAAATGGTAGTGGAAAATCTACAATGTTAAGAAGTATTGCAGGAATATTTTCTCCTGATTCTGGTACAATTGATTTACATGGAAATTCTGTATCATTGTTATCGATTGGTGTTGGATTTCAAAATAAATTAACTGGTTACGAAAATATATTTTTATCAGGAATGTTATTAGGTTTTTCTGAACATCAAATAAAAGAAAGAATTGATGAAATAATAGAATTTTCTGAATTAGGGAAATTTATTTATAAACCGGTATCAAGTTATTCAAGTGGAATGTACTCTAAACTTGCTTTTTCTATAACTGCTATTCTTGAAACTGATATAATGTTGATAGATGAAGTTTTTAGTGTAGGAGATGTTAAGTTTAAAGAAAAAAGTTATAATAAAATGAAAGAATTAATTTCTGATGAAAATAGAACTGTTGTTATCGTATCACATAGTTTAGGAACCTTAAAAGAATTATGTAATGAAGTACTTTGGTTACATGATGGTAAAATTAAACAAATTGGTGATCCAGAAAAAGTTATAAGTGCTTATGAAGATTTTATGAAAAAGGACTGATACAATGAATAAGATATTAAAAAATTCAAAATACCAAAATATTTTTGCTATAAGTTTAATTCTTATTTCTTTTTTTACAATCTTTTTAATGATGACTATGAATAATAATTTATGGGGATCTACAACGGACTGGTATAATCAGCACTATGTTTTACCTGACTATTTCAGAAAATTATTCTATGATACTTTTGATTTTTTTCCTGATTTTGCTTTTAATTTGGGTGGCGGACAAAATATTTATAATTTTTTATATTATGGTTTATTTTCTCCAATGCTTTTTTTGTCATTTTTATTTCCATTTATAGAAATGATAGATTTTGTTCAATTTTTCGGTTGTTTAATACCTATTAGCAGTTCTATTTTAATGTATTTTTATTTAAGAAAAAAAGTTTCTTATATTACTGCATTAAGTAGCAGCTTAATTTTTCTGTTATCAGCTCCATTAATATTTCAATCACATAGACATATTATGTTTATAAATTATATGCCATTTATCGTTATATCATTATTTGGCATTGATAGATTAATTAATAAAAAGAAAATGGATTTACTTATAATATCGTTATTTTTTATAATAATAAGTAGTTATTATTATAGTATATGTGCATTATTTGGCTTATTTATTTATTGTATTTATATTCATATAAAAAATAATAAGCCAATTAAATTAAAAGAAATAATAAAACTAACTTATCCTTTTCTTATATCTATTATTATGGGTATGTTTGTTTTATTGCCAACAGCATATACACTGTTTAGTGGTAGAACTGGCGGAAGAGATCTAATTGATTATACAGATTTAATTATACCAAATAAATCTTTATCTTATTTTTTGTATAGTGGATATACTTTAGGTTTATGTGCCGTTAGTTTTATAGCAATTGTATATAATACTATTTCTAAAAGAAAAGAAAATATATTTTTAGGTAGCATTATATTATGCTTTGCTACATTTCCTATTTTTAATTATATCTTAAATGGTACTTTATATATATATGCTAAATCATTAATTCCTTTATTACCAATTATAATAGTCTTTATAAGTGATTTTTTTGAAAAGTTATATAAAAATAAAATCAATTACAAAAAATTATTTTTTGTAATGTTAATTGTTTTATTATATACTACAGCTATAAAAGTTTATAAAGAATTATTATTATTGACTATAGTTTTTTTGATATTTATTAAATGGCCAAAAAAATTAATTATATTTATTTATTATTTTATTATATTTTAGTTACAATGTTAATAAAACAGAAAATTATATTAACAAAAATTATTTTGAAGATAATAAATATTTATTATATGATAATATAATAAATGAATTGAGCATAAATGATGATTATTATTATAGATTAAGCCAATTTAATATTCCATCAGTTACTATGAATTTAATATCCAATATTAATATTTTTAAAACTTCTCAATATTCTTCAACAAGCAATTATTTATATAAAAATTTTGCTTTCAATGTGTCTAACAATTATTTTGCTGGTATAAATTCTTTAATTATCAATGAATCAATTAATCCATTATTTAATTCATTTATGGGCGTAAAATATGTTATTAGTGATGATTTAGTACCTTTTAATAGTCAAATTATTAACGAAGATAATGGTGTCAAAGTATATAAAAATAATAATGTTTTACCAATAGGTTATGCTAGTAGTGATATTATAACAAATGAACAATTTAACGAATTAAATTATCCAAGTACAATGGTAAACCTATTAAACAATATTGTTGTTGAAGATTATGAAAATGTTAATGAAACAATAAATATTGAAAAAATAGATTTAGATTACGATGTAATTGAATCTAATAATTTAGTATATGATAAAAATAATAATAGAATAATTGCTGATAAAAACGCATCATTAAAACTTAAATTAAAAAATAAATTAGGAAATGAAATATTATTTATTAGAATTACAACTAGTAATTATCCTAGTTGTAGTAATAATAATTTAGCTATTAATATAAATGGTATCAATAATAGAAAAACCTGTGAAACTTATCGCTATCACTTAGATAATAATACTTTTGATTATGCAATTTATGATACTGATGAATTAAATATTACTTTCACAAAAAATAATTATGATATTGAAAATGTTGAATTTTATTTATTGGATTATAGTTTAGTAGATAATCTAAATGATAAAGTAGATGAATTTGTTTTTGATAAAGATAAAACAAAAGGAGATTATATAGTAGGGGATATTGATGTTACAAAAGATGGATATTTTGCTTTATCAATACCTTATGATAAAGGATTTAAAATAAAAGTTGATGGTGTTTTAACTGATTATGAAAAAGTAAATACATCGTTTATAGGCTTTCCTATTAGTAAAGGAAATCATCATATAGAAATAGAATATGAAGCACCATTAAAAAAAGTTGGAATGTTATTAAGTATTATTGGTTTTGGTTGCTATTTTATAATAATTTATAAACAAAAGAAAAAGATCATTTAGATCTTTTTAATTTTTCAAAAATACTTTTTTTATGTTCTATTACAACGTTTGTATTTAAAACAAATAACAAAACTAATAGCATTAATATACCATACATTACATATCCAAGTTGTCTATCCACTAATACATATACAATAGAAGTAAATGCAAATAAAGCATCTATTAAACAAATAATTCTTACTGTTTTTTGATGAGAAAATTTCATATTTAATAATTGATGATGAATGTGAAATTTATCAGGCTTAGTAATTTTTTCATTTTTTAAATATCTTCTTATGATAGCAAAGATAGTATCTAAAAATGGAATGGCTAATATCGCAAATGGTATAATTATAGAAGTCATTGTTACATTTTTAAATCCCAATAGTGCAATTATACTTATAATATATCCTAAGAACATAGATCCAGTATCACCCATAAATATCGAAGCAGGATGACGATTATAGGTTAAAAATCCTAAACAACAACCTAACATTATAAAACATAATATAAAATTTAATCCTTGTGAACTTTTAAATACAGCAATACATCCAACTGTTAAAAAGAAGATACTACTAATGCCAGCAGCCAAGCCATCTAATCCATCTATTAAATTCATACAATTAATAAAAGATAAAATAAATATTATTGTAATTGGATAAGCAAATATGCCAAAATTAATATATATTCCAAAAGCGCTAATACTTGATAATAAAATGTTACCATATATTACAACCGACAAAGTTGCTAGAAATTGTCCTATTAATTTTATTTTCGCATCTAATGGCTTAATATCGTCAATCATTCCAGTAATTATTATGATGAAACTGCCAATAAATATTGAATTCATTAAATCGTTTGGTTGGCAAAAGGCCATATAACCAAATAAGAATCCTAAGAATATAGCAAGTCCTCCTAATCTTGGAATAGGTGTTTTATGAACTTTTCTTTTATCAGGAATATCCATTGCACCTATATGTTCTGCTATTTTTTTTACAATAGGAACAGTTAAGTATACAAATAAATAACAAGCAAAAGTAACAAGTAATATTTTTATTATAATTTCATTTGTCATCGTTACACCTCTAAATATAATTTTACCAAATTTTAATTAAATAGTCTATACATTTAGTTACCATATTTTCCCATGAATCTAACACATAATTTCTATATTCTTTTTTTATAATGAATATAGAAACGAGGTGAGAATATAAATATTAAGATAATTGGAACTAATTGTAGTAATGGTATGAAGTTATCTAAAATGGTTGATAAAGCTGTTGAAGAAATAAATTGTAATGCAGTTATTGACAAATTAGATGATTCATCTAAAAATAAATATGGAATTAAAAACATTCCAGGTCTTGTAATTAATGGCCAAATAGTTAGTCAAGGAAAGGTGTTGTCTATAAGAGAAATTAAAAAATTATTATTAGCTTAAAAGATTCAAGTTTGAATCTTTTTTTCTTGTTTTTTTAATAAATATAAAGTATAATTTATATTGTAGGAAGGTGAGTTTATGGATAAGAGTAAGAAAAAAGAAATAGTTAGAATGTTATTAAAAAATAAAGAAGAAATCGATGAAGAAGAATTGATGGAATTATTATTTGATCAACCTATTGCTGTCGATGTCGACAAATTAGATAAAAATAATTTAAAATTTTCCGATAAAGTAGCGGATACAATCACAAATATAGCTGGTAGTTGGTATTTTATTATTGGCTTTACTTTATTTTTAATTATATGGATATTATTAAATGTATATTTATGGGATAATGTTGATCCATATCCTTTTATATTGTTAAACTTATTACTATCTTGTATAGCTGCTTTACAAGCCCCTATTATTATGATGAGCCAAAATAGACAGGCTAAAAAAGATAGTTTAAGAAATCAAAATGATTATCGTGTTGATTTGAAAAGCGAACTCATTCTAGAACAACTTCATGATCATATTGAAGTAATTATATCCAACCAACGAAAAATAATTAAAAAATTAGAAGAAAATAATATTGACATTGAAAAATAAATATTATATAATTAAATAGAAGTAGGAATGATTACTACTTTGAGGTGAACATGAAATATTCTAAACAACGACAAAAAATACTTGAAATTATAAATAATAGTTGCAATCATCCAACGGCATATATGATTTATGTAGAAGTAAAAAAAGAAATACCAGATATAAGTTTAGGTACAGTTTATCGTAATCTAAATAGTTTAGTAGAAAATAATATAATTAAAAAAATTTCATTAGAAACTGATAGATTTGATAAAAATACTGATCATTGTCATTTGTGTTGTATTAAATGTAATAAAATAATTGATATTGGATTATTAAATATTGATAAAATGATAATGGATAATTATAATTTCAAAGTATTAAATAATGATGTTGTTTTAAAAGGAATATGTTATGAATGTATGGAAAGGAAGAATTAATTATGGAATTAAAAGGAAGTAAAACAGAACAAAATTTAATGGCTGCTTTTGCTGGAGAATCACAAGCAAGAAATAAGTATACTTATTATGCTTCTAAGGCTAAGAAAGATGGATTTGAACAAATTGCTGCTATATTTGAAGAAACAGCAGGAAATGAAAAAGAACACGCTAAAATATGGTTTAAATTATTACACGGAGGTAGTGTACCAAGCACTATGGAAAATTTAGAAGATGCTGCTAATGGAGAAAATTATGAATGGACTGATATGTACGCAGGATTTGCTAAAGATGCTAAAGAAGAAGGATTTGACCATATAGCATATTTATTCGAAAGTGTAGCTAAAATAGAAAAAGATCATGAAGAAAGATATAGGGCTTTATTAGAAAATGTTAAAAACGAAACAGTATTTAATAAAGGTACAGAAGAAATGTGGATTTGTCGTAACTGTGGTCATGTACATTTTGGTAAAACTGCACCTAAAGTTTGCCCTGTATGTGAACATCCACAAAGTTATTTTGAATTGAAAAAAGTAAATTATTAAAAGCAAATAATTTACTTTTTTTCATATACTTTTACTTTACGCTTGACTTTCGACAATAATGTGGTAAAATTATTGTAGGAGGGTTAATAAAATGAATAAATTAAATGAATTATTACATGAACTTGGCATTTCTAAAGTAAAGTTAGCAAAATTTTTAGGAGTATCTAGACAAATGATATACAATTATTTGGAATTAGATAGCATTAATAAATGGCCAAAAGATAAAAAAGTATTATTATTAAATTTATTGGGAGTTAAATCAGCAGAAGAAATTTCAAAATTAAAAGTGACAACTGATTATATATATGAAGTAGATGATCGATTAAATTCTTTGTCTAAATCTTCAGAAAGTGAAAATAGTATTGATTTTGAGGGCTTAGGTAAAAAACAAAAAATATTATTACAAGATATTATTGAATTATTAAAAGAACGAGTTGAGGATGAAAATGATAATGAGGGATATTATATTTTATTATATTTATATCACTATCTACAATCAATCGATAATTCTAAGGAGTTAAAATATATTTTGGGTTATGTTTCTAAAGCAGCAGGTTTTACGAAACCAATGGAATTTGTTTTTGATGAAGAACAACAATTCACATTTGAAAGTATTTTATTTTCAGCATTTTCATTATATAATGGTGGAGGTGCATCTAAAACTAAGTTAGCTGCTTCTCACGAAAGATTTGTTGCTCAAATTGAACATAAAATTGAAGAAAAAATGAGTCGTACAATGGAATTAAATACAGTTAAAGTTCAAGCATTAAAAGAGTTAGGATATACTGAAATTAATGAAAATAACGCTACTGAAGTGTTTGAAAAAATAGCAGAAATTCAATCAAGAAAAGTTGCTAGTTAATATTTATGAGAACAATAACTAAAATAATGATTCGTGAATTTAATTTAAGAGAATTAGGGTATGATTTTATGGGTTATTCATTACAACATAATGATATTTTTACATTTCATCATCTAATTATTCCTAATAAACTTGGCGGAACATATACAATCGAAAATGGAGCAATTTTAGTTAGAAGATCGCATACATACCTGCATTTAATTGAAAAATTTGATTATTTGAAATTTTGTTACATAACAAGTGAAATGATTAATATGAACATTAAAGGTTATTTAGATATAAATAATATAAAATTGATAGATGAAATACTATGTGAATTTGAATATGAAAATCAATTTAAAAAAAATGTAAAAGATGAATTTTTAATTAAAGATGAATATAAAATAAGAGTATTAAAAAGATGAATAATAGTTGTCAAATTAACTTTAAAATAATGAATAAATAATATAAGAATATTGCTTATATTATTTTTTTATTTTATTTTTCCAAATATTACCATTTTTTCTTCATATATGCTATAATTTATGTATGGAGAGTGATTTATGCAGAAATATGCTATAGGATTAGATTTAGGAATTAAAAATATTGGGTGGTCTATTTATGATTTAGATAACAATAGTATTGTAAATTATGGCGTTAGAGTTTTTAATGAAAGTAGTGATGCAAGTGATAGAAGAAGTTTTCGTGCTGGAAGAAGACTAAGAAAAAGAAAGAAAAATCGTATTAAGGATATTAAAAAGATATTAGATCAAATTAATTTTCCCACAGATAATACATTAGATACAAAAATGATTTATACGAGATGTAATGGTTTGAGTAATCAAATATCTAAACAAGATATTACAAATATTTTATTTTATTTTTGTACTAATCGTGGATATATTCCATTTGATGAAAATGATGACTCTAAAACAAAATTAGAATTTATTTCTTTAGATGGAAAATTTCCGTGTGAATATTATATGGAAATGTTAAAAGATATAAATAAATATCATAATATGAATAAATTAGTTTTGAATAAAGATAATTTAAGAGAAATTAAACAAATATTATCTACACAAAAAAACTATTATCCTGAATTAACCAATGACATAATATCAAATATAATAAATATTATTTCTAGAAAAAGAACTTTTTGGGAAGGACCTGGAGGTGGTAAGAATTTAGTTACTACACCTTATGGAAGATTTAAAAATCAAAAAGATGTTGAAAATTATATGCAAAATAAAGGAAAAAATCCATATTATGAAGAATATTTATTTGAAGATTTAATTGGAAATTGTGAAATTGCAATTAATGATAAAAAAGCACCAATTTTAAATTATTATTCTGAAAAATTTAATGCTATTAATTTGTTAATAAATCTTTATTTTGTTAGCGATAATTTATTAAATGAATTTTTTAAAAAAGATAAAGATTCTTATAAATTAAATAGAAAAGGTATCGAAGCTATATTAAACTATTCTTTAGAATATAATGAAATGTCTTTAAAAAAAATAATTGAAAAAGTTTTAAAAATTAATTTTGATATTGTTAAAGGATATAGTGATGAAGAATTAAAAATATTTGAACATTACATATATATTAAAAAACAATTTATTAAATTAAATCATGATACAAGTTGGATGGAAAACATTGAGTTATATAACAAAATTGTTTATTATTTAACTTTTACACCTGGAATTTTAGAATTTACAAATTTTGTAAATAATAATTTAAGTGATGAATATAATTTTGATGATAGTTTTTTTGATATATTTAAAGAAATTCGTAGAAAAAGAATTAGTTATTTAAAATATCATAGATTATCAGAAAAAGTATTAATTAAAGCTATTGATGATATGCTAGAATATGAAGATAATTTTTCTAAAATAAGAAGAAAATTAAATTATGACGAAGAAGCTTTACTATATTTCAAAAAAAATTATACTAATCAAACTCGAGAATTAGTTTTATTAGAGCCTAAGCATATTGATAATATTATTGCTTCACCACAAGTAAAAAAAACATTACGACAAGCAATTAAAATTATTAACGCTATTATTAAAGAAGAAAAAATATATCCCGAAATTATTGCTATTGAGTCAACTAAGGAAGTAAATACTGAACTTCAGCAAAAAATAATTACTAAATCTCAGAAACTTCAAAAAGAATTACACAGTGCTGCAATTAAAGAACTTGGTGATATAAAAAATTATAAATTAATTGAAAAATATATGCTATTTAAAGAAGTAAATGGTGTTTGTCCTTATTGTGGAACACCACTAACTAAAGATTTTACATCTTGGGATAATATTCATATTGATCATATTTTGCCAAGAAGTATTACTTTTGATAATTCATTTGAAAATAAAACTGCTTGTTGTCACGATTGTAATGAACATAAAGGTAATCGGTCACCTTATGAATATTTAAAAGGAAAAAATATATATGATGAATTTAAAAAAAGAATTGATAATTTAAAAATTAGTGATGAAAAAAAAGAAAACTTTTTAAATGAAAATATTTTGGATAAATATAAAATTAGATTTTTTAATCGTAATTTAAGAGATACTGCTTATGCAACAACAGAGTTAATAAAGCAAATTAATCTTTTAAATAATTATAATGACAATAAAAATATAATAAAAACATTTTCTACTTCTGGTAAAATAACTAGTGAAATTAGAAAAAAATATGACTTAGAAAAAGACAGAAATACTTTATTTCATCATGCAGTTGATGCATCTATTTTAACTTCAATAATCAATACTGAATATGGTAAGATAGTGTTAGAATCTCAAAATGATAAAAAGTTTTGGATAAATAATGGTTATACTAAAATCAGTAAAATGAATGACATAATTGACAATATTGATATATCTAAAAATATCGATGAAATTAAAACAATCGATGATAATAATATTAGAAAATCATTACAAGTAGATAAAACTTTTCAAGGTACATATGCAAATGCTAATTTATACAAAATTATAAGAAAAGAAGAAAATTATTACAAAATAGAGCAAGTTGATATTTATAGTGATTTGTTATTTGCCGATAAAAATAGTATAGGAATTGATAAATTTGAATCATTATTTGATGAAAATGATAAAAAAATGGTGTTGTTATGTCAAGAAAAAGATTACAAATTATTTAAAAAATTAAAAGATATTTATTATCAATATAAAGGAATTAATGGGAATCCTTTTATAAATTATTTAATTGAAATAGGAGAATATAATAAAAATGGCATTGCAGGTGTACACTATGGGATAAGACAAAATAATAAAAACTCTGCATTTGTAAAAACATTAAGATATTATACTCCGATTAATGATCCATATCTGATTAATAAAAAAAATATTAATAAAAAAGATAAAACACTTATAGGTTACAATGGTTTAACGCAAATTTGTACTCAAATATTTTATGATGAAGAAAATAAAAAATATGTATTTTTGCCAATTAATAAAATATGTGTTAAAAATGATAAAATTGATGAAAATAATGAATATTATAAAATGATTTATAATAAATTAATAGGAAATAAAAAATTAAAATTTATTGATAATATATATTGCGGTGATTGTGTTGATGTAATAAAAAAAGATGGAACAATTATATCTGATTATTATAGTTATTATGATAAAACTAATGACAAACTTGTTTTTAAATTCAGTTCATATTTTACTAAAAATGATAAAGAAATAATAATTTATGATGTAGATGTTTTAGGAAATAAAAAAAGAAGAGTAAGGGATTGACAAAATAAAAAAATTGCTGTAATATTATAATTGAGTTTTATATTACTTAAATTTTACAGTATCTAAATAAGAAAACCTATATCTTATTTAAAGTTTTATATTACTCAATTTTTACAGGGTTTCCTATTATTACTCTTTATGAGGAACCCGAGACTGCGATATATTCGTGGTCTTTTTTGTTTATATGTCTTTTAGAACTATATTAATAGATAAACCGGCAAAATTATATTTAGATTTAAATAATATCGTTATTCATTGTGAAGAAAAATATTGGATAAATTTAGATGAAATAAATACAATTATAATTGATGATTTAAGGTGCAATATAACTTTAAAATTATTATCTTCATTATGTGAAAGAGGTATAAATGTAGTAATTACAAATAATTCCCATATGCCTATTGGTTGCTTAGAAACACTCTATAATCATTCTAGATCTTCTAAGAACATTAAAAATCAAATAAATTGGAAAAATGAGTATAAAGTAAATTTGTGGACAATAATTGTTAAACAAAAAATTAAAAATCAAATTTATACTTTAATAAATCATAATAAAAAAGATAAAATTGAAATGCTAATTAATTTTTTCAATGATGTGAAATTAAATGATATAACAAATAGAGAAGGATTAACTAGTAGAATTTACTTTAAAGAATTATTTGGTAGTGATTTTAAAAGATTTAATGAAGATATAATTAATTATTCTTTAAATTATAGCTATCAAATTATAAGATCAAAGATAAGTCAAGAAATAGTTAGTTTAGGGTATATTACAGCTATGGGAATAAATCATTGTAGTGAATACAATCAATTTAATTTATCAGACGATTTAATAGAAGTATATAGACCAATAATTGATTATTATGTATACAATTTATTATTAGATTGTAAATATTTTTCATCAGATTTCAAAGAAAAATTAGTAAATATTTTAAATGAAATAGTTAAAATAGATGGAAAAGAATACAAAATCCATAATAGTATAATTATATATTTACAATCAATTTTTAATTATTTATTAGTAGGGGATATAAGTAAATTGAAATTTCCTGAATTAAAATGAATTTATATCGACAAATGAGAATAATTTTAATTTATGACATTCCTACTAATGAAAAGATAGAGCAAAAAATTTATAATAAATTTCATAATGATATAAAAAAATTAGGATTCTATATGCTTCAATACTCTGTTTATGTCAAAATTGTTCAAAATGATAGTAATTTTAATCAAATTCATAATAAATTAAAAAATATAATTCCTGATATTGGTAATATTATATTGTTTAAAATAACTGAAAAACAATTTTCTGAATTAATATATTTAAGAGGAGAAAAAAATAAATATGAAACTATAGTTGGTAATAATGAATTGGTAGTGTTTAGGAGTGATGTTAATTAAAGAACTTGTATTAAATAATGAAAATATATTAATAACTTCATACAATAATTTAATTTATGAAAATTACATAGATATATTAAATTTTTATAGATTTTTTGATGAATGTATAAACGAAAAAAATAAAGATTTAAATGTTAAAATCGGTGACAAAATTATTAATAACAAAGATTATATATTATATAATCTTATGGATATACAAACAATTTTGGAAAGTATAAAATATAAAAAAAATTCGTTGTTATTCGATTATTTAAATTTGTATTTATTAGATAATATTACTGATATAGCTGATTTAAGTGAATATTTGAAAACATATTTTTCAAATTATTTGAAAAAATGTAATATTAATATGAATATTAATTCTTCTGAAAATATATTAAAAATTTTTTCAAATTGTTTAGAAATAATACCAATTATAGATAATCCAATAGAAAAAATAAGTTATATGTTAGAATACATTATTAATAATAATTTAAACAAAACAATAATAATATTTTTTAATTCAAATAATTTTTTAATCAATAATAAATTTAAAAATGTTATATTTTTTGATATTAACAAAAATATTGAAATGAATAATAATAACATTTTTATAACAAATAATTTTTATAAAAATCTTGATTTCGAAATCATTTTGGATTATTTAGAAAAAAATTGGCCAATTAATTTTAAAAAGGAATCTATTTTACATTGGCTAAAATTTTATTTCACAAATTGTATTTCTTTATCTAAAATTAAAATTACTAATGAAACATTATTAATAATAGCATTTTTATTGAAAAAGATGTACAAATTAAATCAAACGATATTTTACCCTAACGAAATTAACGATATTATTAAATCTTTTATTGCCAATCTATAATTATAATGATATAATTAATTTATAGGTTTTAGGATACTGTAAAATTTGAATAATATAAAACAAAGCCATTTTTTCACCCTTTCTAAATAAAGTTTTAGGATACTGTAAAATTTGAATAATATAAAACTTTCTGGGTATGCTACGAATGCCCAGTTACGTTTTAGGATACTGTAAAATTTGAATAATATAAAACCTCTTGTAATCTTGCGTAATAAGAACTTTCGTTTTAGGATACTGTAAAATTTGAATAATATAAAACTATGTATTAATGTATTGTAATCAATGTATTGTTTTAGGATACTGTAAAATTTGAATAATATAAAACGCTATATTGTTTCCCCTGAATAAATATATGGTTTTAGGATACTGTAAAATTTGAATAATATAAAACTTGTTGGGCAGTTTGTACTCCTTCTTTGTTGTTTTAGGATACTGTAAAATTTGAATAATATAAAACATAATGACTAATGGTTATGAAAGCAGACTTGTTTTAGGATACTGTAAAATTTGAATAATATAAAACTTATGAAGATAAACGGAGTAGAATTAGAAGGTTTTAGGATACTGTAAAATTTGAATAATATAAAACTGTTCAAGTAATTGTATTTCTTCTTGAGATGTTTTAGGATACTGTAAAATTTGAATAATATAAAACTTCTCCTTTTAATTACTAGCCCATATAACAGTTTTAGGATACTGTAAAATTTGAATAATATAAAACTTTTATTAACTACATATTCATCTAGTATAGTTTTAGGATACTGTAAAATTTGAATAATATAAAACTTTTATGTTGTTAAAAGTAAAAGAAGTACTGTTTTAGGATACTGTAAAATTTGAATAATATAAAACAATGACAACAGAGGAAACGGAGGTTCAAGTGTTTTAGGATACTGTAAAATTTGAATAATATAAAACTTCAGTTGACTTTTTTTTATTGCGTTTTTGGTTTTAGGATACTGTAAAATTTGAATAATATAAAACATCTAATTCAATAGTTCGTCCATTAAATTTGTTTTAGGATACTGTAAAATTTGAATAATATAAAACTTATTTGCATTGTAAATGGCATGATTTTTGGTTTTAGGATACTGTAAAATTTGAATAATATAAAACATGCGATTTAATTAATGCTACTATACCAATGTTTTAGGATACTGTAAAATTTGAATAATATAAAACTACGAAGGTAAGAAATATACTAGATATGAAGTTTTAGGATACTGTAAAATTTGAATAATATAAAACTGACGCTCTTGGATACGGCACTGCCGGAGTGTTTTAGGATACTGTAAAATTTGAATAATATAAAACTAAACATATTGTATATAAAAGTAGGAGAAAATTAAATGAAAGAAATAATAATGAACGCAAATACTATAGATGATTTAATAGAAATCGAATCTTAAATAATAAAACAATTTAGAAATAATTTTTATAATCAATTATTAAAAGATGATGAAGTTAAAAAACGTGTATGTGAAATATTTAAAGTTGATGAAAATATTATACAAAATGTACTTATGATAAATGGACATCCTCCATTAGATAATTTTTAAATAATTTATTTTGTCAAATTAACTGTAAAATAATATATAAATAATATAAGAATATTGCTTATATTATTTTTTTTGATATACTAGAAAGTAATGTTGTTTAAAAACATAATATTAGTAGGAGGTATGTATGAAAAGAAGATTAAATAGAAAAGGAAAAGTGCTAGTATTAAGTTTAAGTTTAGTAGTTTTAATAAGTAGTGTTTTTATTGTAAAAGGACTTACTAAAAAAGATGAAAATCATATTTTAGAAAGTACAGACACTTATGATTTAAAAATAGATTATCCAAATATAGAAAATAAGAAAATTATGAATAAAATAAATGAATATATTGATTATCAAAAAGAAAATTTTCTTAATAATGTTAAAGAGGTAGAAGATATTGAACAGCCTAAATATGATTTTAATTTGAGTGTTAATGTAAATGATTATAAAGATATTACTCATGTTTATATGTTAACATTTGCATATACTGGAGGAGCGCATTATACTAGAGATGATACAAGTTTATATTATGACAATAAAACAAAAGAATTTGTTGATTTAAAATACTTCTTTAAAGATGAAGAATCATTTAAAAAATTATCTAGCATCGCTTATTATTATGTTTTAAAATTGGAAGATAAAAAGTTTGATGAATTATGGGTTAAAAAAGGAACTGATCCAACAATCGATAATTATAGACATTTTAATTTTAAAGATGAAGGCCTAGAAATATTATTTCCTCCATATCAAGTTGCTTCTTGGGCAGATGGAGAAATAAAAATAACAATACCTTATGAAGAAATTAATGACTTACTAAAAGAAGAATATCGTGGAATAAGTAAAGAAACAGAAGTTATAAACATTATTCCTGAAACTAGAGATTTAAGTAAATTTCAAGATAAAAAATTAATAGCATTTACATTTGATGATGGTCCTAGTGAAACTAATACTAATTATTTATTAGATAATTTAGATAAATACGATGCGAAAGTGACATTTTTCGTTTTAGGAAGTAGGGTAGAAAACAATAAAGAAACAATTAAAAGAGCCTATTTAGAAGGAAATGATATTGGTAGCCACACATATAACCATCGTAATTTAAATTTATTAAGTGATACTGCTTTAATGGAAGAATTAAAAAAATCCAATGATGCGATAAAAGAAGCAATTGGTAAAACTCCAACTTTATTAAGACCACCTTATGGTAACTTAACTTATCATGGTAAAGAACTTGCTAATATGAATATTGTTTTATGGAATGTTGATCCTTTAGATTGGAAATATAAAGATAAAAATAGAGTGGCTAATGAAATTATTGAACACGCTCACGATGGTGCTATTGTATTAGTCCACGATATATATAAATCTTCTGTCGAAGGTGCATTACTTGCTATGGAAGAATTACAAAAACAAGGATATGCTTTTGTTACAATTACAGAGATGGCGAAACTAAGAGGTATTACTTTAGATACAGAAACTTCATATTTTAGTATGAAAAAATAATAACTAATTTAAAAAAATAAAAATGATTGAAATTAACTCAATCATTTTTTTGCAATTTTTCTAACTTTTCATATATGTTTTTTAAAGTTGTCTCATATTTACTTGTTGTTTTAGGGATATAATATTTACGATTTTTAATTTTATCAGGCAAATATTGCTGTTTAACAAAAGCATTAGGATAATCGTGTGGATATTTATAATCTTTTGAAGTTGTTTTAATATGATTAGGAACATTTCCCGTATTACCATTTCTAATATCTAATAAGGCATTGTCTAAAGCAATATGAGCTGAATTTGATTTAGGTGATAATGCTAACTCAACTACAACTGTAGCAAGAGGAATTCTAGCTTCAGGTAATCCTAATCGTTCACAAGCATTGATACAAGCATCTACTTTAGGTCCCATCGAAGGATTGGCTAATCCAATATCTTCATAAGCAATTACAGTCATTCGCCGATAAATACTATCTAAATCTTCTGCTTCGATTAATCGTGCTAAATAATGTAAACTAGCATTGACATCACTACCTCTAATTGATTTTTGAAAAGCTGATAAGACATCATAATGTCCATCTTCGTTTTTATCGTGAAAAAATACCGGTTTATTATTTATTTTCTTAATATGTTCAACGCTTACTATTTTATTACTACTAGAATAATATGCTACTTCTAATAAGTTATAAGCAAATCTTAAATCCCCACCAGATAATCTAATAATATAATTAATTGACTCATCGTCTATTTTTATATCTTCTAAATATTTAATACCTTTAAATAAGGCTTCTTTAATATCTTCATCATTTAATTCTTTTAATTCAAATATTTGACATCTACTTCTAATGGCGGGATTAATTTTATGATATGGATTAGATGTAGTCATACCTATTAAAGTAATTAATCCATTCTCTAAATAAGGTAATAATAAATCTTGTTTATCTTTATTCAATCTATGAATTTCATCCATAATGATAATATATTCATTGTTGTATTTTGCCTCATTAATAGCATCATCAAAATCTTTTTTATTGTTTATAACGGCATTTAATAAAATATATTTATAGCCTAACTCATTTACAATAGCCGTAGCAATACTAGTTTTACCAATACCAGGTTTACCATATAAAATCATTGAAAATAACTTTTTGTTTTTAACTAAATTAGTTAGTATTTTATTTTCACCAATTAAATGTTTTTGACCAACTATATCATCTAATTTAGTTGGCCTTAGAATATGCGCTAAAGGTTCCATAAAAATCACCAATATTATTTTATCAAATTTATTAAAAAATTAATAGAGTGTGATATAATTATATTGGTGATAATATGAATTTTATTCCAAATAAAGATGAATTTAATAATAAAGCTTTAGAATTTAAAACTTATTTATTAATCGATAAAAAATATAATAATGAGACAATTAATTCCTATATGAATGATTTATATAAATATTATAAATATATAAGTAAAAAAGATTTAAATATTAACAATATTAAAAGAAAAGATATAATGGAATATACTAAATATTTAAGAGAACAACAATTATCTACTAGTTCAATTAATCATAATGTATCTGTTCTAAGAACATTTTATAAATTTTTAGTATTATCAAATCGGTTTGTGACTGATCCAATGGAATATTTAGAAGTACCTAAATTACGAAAAAGTTTACCTAAAGTTTTATCCGTAGATGAAGTGAAAAAAATATTAGATGTTGATTTGACTGATAAATATAGTTACCGTAACAAAGCAATGTTAGAATTAATGTATGCAACAGGTCTTCGTGTAAGCGAATTAGTTAATTTAAAACTAAACGACATTGATTTAGAAAGTGATCTAATTAGAACTTTAGGCAAAGGTAGTAAAGAACGAATTATTCCAATTGGTGATTATGCAATATATTATTTAAAAAAATACATTTTAGAATATCGTCCCTCATTACTTAAAGCAAATACAGATTATTTATTTTTAAATAATCATGGTAAAAAATTATCACGTCAAAGTTTTTATAAATTAGTAAAAGAAATCGCTATTAAAAAAAATATTAAAACAGAATTTTCTCCTCATACTTTAAGGCACTCTTTTGCTACACATTTACTTGATAGAGGGGCTGATATTGTCAGTATTAAAGAAATGTTAGGTCATAGTTCATTATCTACTACACAAATATATACTCATATTTCAAATCAAAAATTAAAAGATGAATAT
>CALVKO010000004.1 GCA_944332725.1 uncultured Bacilli bacterium | reverse complement strand
TGATTTTGTTGTTCCATCATATGTAAATGTTGCACCATTAAATTCAACACCTAATTCTTTGATGTCTTCTTCTGTTATTGTTTTTGCAATTATTTTATATTCTTGTTTATTGTTTGTTAATGTATAATTTTTGTTAGTTGTACTTGCTACTGCTGTATATGTTCCTACATCAATACCATTTCCACCTTCTACATCAACAGTTATATCAACACCTTCAACTGGTTGTGGTTTGAATACTTGTTTTTCTCCATTGTATATAAATGGTCCCCTATCAATCCAAATTAATCTTATTTCTTTTGGACTAATAGTCATTGTTGCTGTTAATGTAACTTCACCACTATAATTTCCAGCACCTGTTATAATTGCTTTTACTTCATATTCTCCAGCATCCACTTTACCATTATTTTCATAGTCTACTGTAAATCCTTCTGGTAAATTATTTACTGATAATGATTTTGTTGTTCCATCATATGTAAATGTTGCACCATTAAATTCAACACCTAATTCTTTGATGTCTTCTTCTGTTAATGTCTTTGCTGTGATTGAATAAGTGTATTCTGTATTTGTTAATGTATAGTTTTTATCTGTTGTACTTGCTACTGCTGTATATGTTCCAGCATCTATAGCATTTCCTTCTTTTACATCAACACTTATTTCAACACCTTCTGCTGTTGCAGTTGGTACTTGTTTTTCTCCGTTATATGTAAATGTTGTTTCATTCCATTTTACACTTACTTCTTTTGGAGTAATTGTCATTGTTGCTTTTAATGTAATTGTACCATTATAATTTTCATTACCTGTTATAATTGCTTCTGCTTCATAAGTACCTACATTTACCTTACCATTGTTGTTATAAGTTACATTAAATTCTTTTGGTAAATTATTTACTGATAAATATTGAGCAGTTCCATTATATATAAATGTATCATCTTTAAATTCGATACCTAATTCTTTGATATCTTCTTCTGTTAATGTTTTTGAAGAGATTGAGTATACACCGTCAACAAATGTAACATTGTAGTTTTCATTTGTCCAAGTACCAGTAATTGGGTATTTACCTGTAGGTGTAGTATTAGTTACTTCAGTACTTAAAATAACACCAATATCATTTCCATTATAAGCCATTTCTTCAGCATTTGAAGTTAATGGTTTTACTTCATCTTTATAAATAGCTTCAACATTATCAATAGTAACTGTTACATCTCTTTTTAATACTTCAAATTCAAAAGTTTCAGTAGTTTCGTTACCTAAATTATCTTTAGCAATTATTGTTACAGTGTAATCACCAATTTGATTTGGATTAATATCACTTGTTATTTCAGTAGTAACTCCTTCAGTTCCATAGAATTCATCATTTACTTTAACGCATTCTTCAAAATTAATTAATTCTCCATAAACTGTCATTGAAGTTGCACATGAACTGAAATCAATTGAAGGATTTTTACTATATTCTGGATATTCTTCTCCATCATCTGGATTAGTTCCATTTTCTATTTCTTCTTCGTTTGTATAACCATCATTATCTTCATCACCGATTGGATCTAAAACAACGATAGTTCTCGTAGCAGTAGTTGTATGTCCTGCTCTATCACTAGTTGTATAAGTAATAGTATGTGTTCCAACTTCTAATTTTGTAGTATCAGTAATAGACACTGTAACACTAACTACATCATTATCATCTGTTGCTTTAACGCCAGTCATAACGTTATAATTTTGACCAAATAAAATTGTAACGCTTCTTGGATTGATTTCGATTATTGGAGCTTCATCTACTTCAACCACTGGACGATCTGTTTCATCATCTTCATTTTCTTCTTCATCATCAGAATCATTATCTTGTACATCATCAGATTCATTATCTTGTACATCATCAGATTCTTCATCATCTACTTCACCTTGTCCTGGAACCTCTACTGGATCTAATTCCGAAGGACCTGGATTAGCAAATGTAAAGATAAATAAACCTAATAAAATAAATAATATAATTGCAATAATTTTCTTTTTATCCATTTTTCCTTACCTCCCTTAATTTTCTCTCATTCCTATAAAGAATGGACCAAATTGACGACCACTGCTAAGTGAAGTACGATTATAATCATAAACCTTATAACCTAAACCAACACATTCTTCTACAGTACCATCATCAAATGTATGTGTTTTTTGACTTATACAGAATATTGGATCTTTATCATTTTTAACATTAATAAAATCTGTTATCCAAATGATTGCTAAACCAACAATAACTATCCAAAAAACAACATCGAATATCTTTTTAGCAATATTTGTTTTTTCAGTGTTTTTCTTTTCAGTTACTTTTTCCTTTTTTTCCATAAAACTCACCACCTCTCAAAACGCATATCTCCAACACCTAATATTCTACATATTTTTTGATTTTTGTCAAGTTGATATGTCTAATTTCGTAAATTATAGTAATTAATTTGCCTATTTTATAATATTTCAAATTGCAAATATTGTTACAATATAAATATATTTTAAACTAAATTAAATTATGTAAAAAAAAAGAGTCTTTAAACTCTTAAACATTCAAGTGTCTTTATATGAATACTCTTTTTATTATCAATTATTTTATCTATTATAATATTTTCTAATTTATCCTTAATTATTTTATCTATTTTTCTAGCCCCAAATTCATAATAATTACTTAACTTGACTATTTCAGAAATAACATTATCATCAATTTTAATTTTTATATTTTTATATTTCTTAACCAAGTTATTTATTTTCATATCGATTATTTTTTTTATATTATCTTCACTTAATCTATTAAATGAAATTATTTTATCAACTCTATTTATAAAAGGAATACTAAAATATTCTTTTAATTTAGTTAAATCATCATTATTTTTGTTAAATCCGACATTTATTTCATCAAATCCTATGTTAGAAGTCATTATGATAATTACATTATTAAAATAAACGTCTACTCCTTTTGAATCTTTTATTTTACCATTATCCAGAATTTGAAATAATAAATTAATTATCGTTTGATTCGCTCTTTCAATTTCATCTAATATTAAAACGGAAAATGGTTTATTCCTTATTTCTTCTAAAATAGTTTTATTATCACTATATCCAATGTAACCAGGAGGAGCACCTACAAACTTACTAACACTATGAGGTTCACTAAATTCACTCATATCTAATCTTATTACATTATCTCCTACTAATGAATTACCAAAAAGCTTAGCTAATTCTGTTTTACCAACACCAGAAGGACCAGCAAATAATAATGAATAACATTTATCGTCTTTATAACCTAATTTTATTTTTTTAGCAATATTACTAACTTCTTTTATTGCTTTATCCTGTCCTATTATAACTTTTAAATCATCATTTATTTTACTAATATCATTTTGACTTAATATTTCATAAACTGGTATTTTAGTTTTAGAATTAATTACATTGGCTACCTCTTCAATTGTTACTTCATTTTTATTTTTATTACATAAAGTAAGTTCTAAATTATTGATTTTATCCATTAAAATAAATTCTTTTTCTTTATATGAAGTTGCCTTTTTAAAGTCATTATTACTTACTGCCTCATTTTTATTTTTAATTAAATTTTGTAATTGTTTATTTAATTTATTATATTCTTTTAATTCTTCACTTTCTTTTAAACTACTTTTTGCGCATACTTCATCTAAAATATCGATTGATTTATCAGGTTGATTACGATCAAATACATACTTATCTGATAATTCAATTATTTTATCAATTATATCATCATTTATAGTTACATGATGATAGTTTTCATAAATCGGTTTTAACTTTAATAATATTTGTTTAACAACTTCTTTATTAGGTATTTCAACATTAATTTTTTGAAATCTTCTTTCTAATGCTTTATCACTTTCAATAAATTTTTTATATTCACTAATAGTTGTAGCCCCAATGCATCTTAATTTGTTTCTGGATAATGCTGGCTTAAATATATTAGATGCATCAATCGCCCCCTCTGCACCACCTGCTCCTACTAATGTATGTATTTCATCAATAAATAAAATTATATCATCATTTTCTTCAACTTCTTTTAATATTTTTCTTACTCTTTCTTCAAACTCACCACGGTACTTAGTTCCAGCCACTAAAGTAGCCATATCTAAACTAATAATTCTTTTAGTTTTTAAATTATTAGGTACATCTCCATTAGCAATCATCCTACTTAATTCTTCGACAATAGCTGTTTTGCCTACTCCTGCTTCACCTATTAATAAGGGATTATTTTTAGTTCTTCTCGATAATATTTCAATCATTCTTTTAATTTCATTATCTCTTCCTATAACAGGATCTAACTCATCAGCTTTACTAGTTAAATCTGTACCTAATTCTTCTAATAATAACTTCTTTTTTTTAGGTTTAAATATTTTATAACTAAACTCATTATACAATTTATCTAAATCAATATTTAGACTAAGCAATATTCTAATTGCTACACCTTCGCCTTCTTCTAAAACACTAGAAAATAAAGATTCAATTGTAACTTCACTATTTTTTTCTTTACAATCTAACATCGCATTTTCCATAATTCTTTTTAACATTGGCGTATATAAAAACCATTCACTTTGCTTAGTTCCAATACCTAAAACTTCAATTATTTTATTTTTAAATTTATCATAATCTAAATTATATTGTTTTAGTTTTTTAGAAACATTATTTTTAGATTTTAAAATTGCTAATAATAAATGTTCACTTCCAACATAAGGATGTCTTAATTCCATCATTTCTTCTTTAGCGTTAATTAATATTTTTCTTGTTTCTTCCGTAAATTGTCCAAACATATTTTCCCTCCTAATATTATTCTATGATAATATTGAGGAAGTTTAATTAATTTTATACAACAAAAAACAAGAATTATTTTATTCTTGTCATTTCTGTATATAATAACCTTAAATCTTTTTTATCTTCAGGAGACATTCTTGAAAAATCTAATCTTAATTGATATCCACTATCAAATGAAATTAACAATTTAGCCTTAGTACCACCAAACATAATCGCACTAGTAGATATATTCTTATAAGGTAAAATATGTATTTTTTTATTTCTCGTATAAGGAGTAACATCAAATAAAATCATTCTTTTATTAGTAAATACTGCTCTATCACGAGATGTTCGATAAGCAGCGATTATATCTTCATTATCCAAAACATAATCTAATACATATTTAGGTAATTCTCCTATTTCTATTTTCTTATTAAAATTAAAATACTTTGTTAATTCTTTAAACTTAATATATGCCACAAAATCACCTACTTCACTAATTTAAAACCATTTAATGGCCAAATTCTTATAAATACTTTACCGATAATATCTTCTTTCTTAATCAATCCAACTTCTTTATTTCGACTATCTAAAGAATTACCTCTATTATCCCCCAAAACTAAATACATATCTTCTGGTATTACATCATATCCTAATTGTTTTAAATCAAAATCTTCAGTAACTAAACCATCAACTATATTTTCTTTATAAGGATTACCATTAATATATAATATGTTATCTTTGTAGTATATTGATTCACCAGGTAAACCAATAACCCTTTTAATTAAATATTTACTACCATCATATTTTAATGATACAACATCGTTTCGTTTAACATCAAATAAATAATAATGAAACTTATTTAATATTAAAACATCTCCTTCATTTAGTGTTGGTTGCATAGAAGGGCCTACTACTTGTTGTAAAGTAACAACATATAATACTATCACTAAAACAACTACTATAACAATTATATACTTTAAAGTATCCTTAAAAAATTCAGTTATTTCTCTAAAATCCATAATATCGCTTCCTATATATTATTATTACTAAATATGGTCAAAAAGTCAATAATTATTCTTTAATATTCTGTTCTAATTTTAATTTTACTTTATCAGATATTTTCTCCCCTGCTTTAATACTCTGCTCAGTTACAAAACCATATCCTTCAATTTCATAATCAACATCAATTAAATTCAATAAAGATATTGCTTCTAACCTTGAATAACCAATTAATGAAGGCATTTTAACATTACCATTAGTTAATAAAAATATTTTATCATTTGTAACTAATGTGGTATCTTTAGGATATTGATTGATTATTTTATTACCATCACCTAAAGTTATAACTTTTAATCCTTTATTTTCTAAATCTTTAACTACATCTTCAGTGTTTAAATTGATATAATTTGTAATTTCTATCTTTTTACTGCCATCAATATTTTCTTTACTACTTATTAATCCTTTATATTTAGCAATAGATTCCATAATTGAATGTGTCATTGTTTTTAGTCCTATATTTGAACCATTATTAGGTCTTTTAATAGAAGCAAAAATAATTATTTCGGGATCATCTTTAGGAAACATTCCCGAAAAAGAGAAAATATTATCTAACCAACCAGTTAAATACCCCCCATTTTCTTCATCATATATTTCAGCGGTTCCTGTTTTTCCTATAACATCTAATCCTTCAATCATATATGCCGTTCCGATAGCCCCACCTTCAACGTTATTAACAGCATTATACATTAATTGTTTTATTTGTTCTACTGTATTATGACTTACTAATCTATTACTTTTTTCAATTGTTCTTTCATATGTAACTTCACCATTACTTACAATTTTACTAACAATATTTGGTTTTATCATATATCCATCATTAGCAATAATACTTAATGCTTGTAATTGTTGAATTGGTGTTGTAGTTATACCCTGTCCATAAGAAGCCGCTGCTACTTCAACAGGATAATTAAATACTAAACTACCAGATAATTCTCTAGGTAATTCAATTCCAGTTGTACTACCAAACCCATAATTAGTTAGGCACTGTTTTAAATCATCTTTAGTCAAAAAATTCTGCATAATATTAACAGTACCAACATTACTAGACATTTCAAAACCATGGTCATAAGTAATTTCTCCCCAACCAACTCTATTCCAATCATATATTTTAGTACCTTCAATATCTATACTACCAGATTTATAAGTGTCATCACCTTTATATGTCCCTTTTTCCATTGCACACATATAAGTAAATATTTTCATAACACTTCCTGGTTCATAAACAAAAGAAGTTAAAGGATTTTCATAATTAGTTAAGTTCAATTTATTAGGATCAAAAGATGGCTCCGAAACAGAACCTAATATATCACCTGTCTTAGCATCCATAACACTAATAGTTAACCACTCTGGTTCATATTCATCAACAACTTTATTTACTTCTGCTTCAATTATTCTTTGAATATTAGCATCGATAGTTAAATAAATATCACTACCATCAACAGCAGGAACATTTTCTTCTGGAGTATCTGGTATTTTATAACCATAACGATCTTGTTGATAGCTAATATAACCATTTATTCCTTTTAATATTTCATCATATTCAACTTCAATACCTAATTCACCTTGAATCACTACTTCAGTTTTAGTAACATCATCGACAATTACTTCAACTTCATTTTTTTTAGCATAACCAATAATATAAGAAGCAAAATCTCCATTTGGATAATATCTTTTATAACTTTCAATAAAATCAATACCTGGTAAATTTAAATCTTCAATTTGTTTTTTTAATATTTCAGTTATTCCTCTACCTCCAGGACCTAATTCAACTTGATAGGCTTCTTTATTTAATAGTTCTAAAATAGTTTCTTCTGTCATATTTAATAAAGGAGCTAAGGCTTTAGCAGTTCCTTCTTTATCTTTAACATGGTATAAAGTTGTTGAAGAACCTGTTCTACTCTCATCTAAATAAGCAATTACCGTATAACTAGATACATCGGTAGCCAATATATCACCTTGAGAATCATAAATAGTTCCTCTTTTAGCATGTAAAGTTGAAGAATAAGTATTACGATTAGAAGCAAACTCTTTCATATTTATTCCATATACATTTGGTGATAACGATAAATAAAGATATTGCAAAAATAAAATAAAAATAAAAACAAGAAATATACAAAACACTATCATTGGAGTTTTCCATTTTATACTTCTTGTTTTCATATTATTCACCTCTTAATCACCTATAACAACTATATTATCATTATTATACGCTAAACCTAGTTCCTTGACAATTTTGGATACATTATCAAATGAAGTTAATTCATTAACTTGCATCGTTAAACTTTCAACTGTTTTTTCTTCTGTTGATATTTCATATCTAATTTTTTCGTTACTCATTTTATAATTTCCGATACTGGCGCCAAAAAATATTTTTATTACTATGGCTAATGCAAAACACAATACACCACAGAAATATAATAATTTTTCACCCTTAGTCAATCCCCTTTTTTTTCTTGCCATAAACTATCTTACCCTTTCAATTATTCTTAGTTTAGCGCTTCTTGCTCTATTATTATTAATTAATTCTTCATAAGAAGGATCAATATTTCCTACTATTTTATATTTAGGTTGATATTCAATCGGAATAATTGGTAAATTTTTTAAATTTTTATCAATCTTACTTACCTCATCAAAAATTTTCTTACATATTTTATCTTCTAACGAATGAAAAGTAATTACTTCGATTCTTCCACCTATTTTAATTAAATCTAATGCTTGTCTTAAACTTTTTTCAAATACATTTAATTCATCGTTTACTTCAATTCTAATAGCTTGAAATACTTTTCTTGCTGGATGCTTTTCTTTTTTATAACTAAATGGTACATTATTCTTAATTACTTCCGTTAATTCTAAAGTAGTCGTAATTGGTCTATTTTTAATAATACCTTTAGCAATTGATAAAGCATATTTTTCTTCACCATATCTTTTAAATATATCGACTAATTTATTTAATTCATAATTATTAACTACGTAATAAGCATCTAATTCTTGATCTTGATTCATTCTCATATCAAGTCTCGCATCTTGATGAAAACTAAATCCTCTTTCCTTTTCATCTAACTGAGGACTAGATACTCCTAAATCATATAAAATACAATCAACTTCATTAATATTTAACTTGTTTAATTCTTCTTTTAAATTAACAAAATTACTATTGATTATTTTATAGTTGTTACCTATTTTCTTTAATTTTAATGAAGCATTATTAATTGCTTCCTTATCTTGATCAAACGCATATAAATATCCCTTTTTTATTCTTTTTAATATTTCACTACTATGCCCAGCATAACCTAAAGTACAATCAACTACAATACTATCTTCTTTTAAGTTTAAATTATTGATACATTCTTCTAATAAAACACTTATATGCATAAATCACCTTAAATATTTGGAGCAAATAACTTATCTGCTATATCAGATATAATATCTTCGTTAGCATCTAAAAATTGTTCAAACCTTTCTTTACTCCATATTTCTAATCTTTCATTAACACCGATTATGACACATTCTTTTTTTAAATCAGCGTATTTTATAAGTGGACTAGGTATATTTAATCTTCCTTGCTTATCAAATTCACCTACTATCGCACCTGATAAGAAAAATCTTAAATAATTTCTAGCATCTTTAGTGTTTGGTAATTCTTTATATTTATTAGCAATATTATTCCATTCATCTTTCGGATAAATAAATAAACATCCATCTAACCCTTTAGTTACTATAAATTGTTCACCTAATTCATACCTTAATTTTGATGGAATAGTTATTCTTCCTTTATCATCTATTGTATGATGATATTCCCCCATAAACATAATTATCACCCACTTTTTGACACCTATTACCACTTCATACCAACATTTTACTCTTTTTATTAACTTTTGTAAAGAGAAATATGTAAATTTGACAAAATAAAAATCTAATAAATTATTAATTCATTAGATTTAATATTATTTAATAGAAACATCAGGGGAAGAAGCAAACGCAGAATAATTACTCCAATTAATATTTCCATAAATTGATGCTAATTTCGTACAATTACTTCCATCTATATTGCATCTATATAAATCCCATTTATTACTATCTGCTTTTTCAGCACTTGTGTAATATATATATCGTTCTCCTACACTTACTGTTGGCGCTGAAGCAAGCGTTCTATTTTCTTGAATAACAATATTTCCATAAATTGATGTCAATTCCGTACAATTACTTCCATCTATATTGCATCTATATAAATCCCATTTATTACTATCTGCTTTTTCGGCACTTGTGTAATACATATATTGTTCTCCTACGCTTACTGTTGGTGCTGCTGAAAATGATTTATTTTCTTGCCAGTTAATATTTCCATAAATTTTTTTTATATTTGTACATCCACTTCCGTCTATATTGCATCTATATAAATCCCAGTCCTCTGCATCTGCTCTTTGAGCACTGGTATAATATATATATTGTTTTCCTACACTTACTGTTGGTGCTGAAGCAAGTGTTTTATTTATTTGAATGACTATATTTCCATAAATTGATGTCAATTTCGTACAATTACTTCCATCTATATTGCACCTATATAAACCCCATTTATTACTATCTGCTTTTTCGGCACTTGTGTAATACATATATTGTTCTCCTACACTTACTGTTGGCGCTGCTGAAAAGGCTTGATTATTTTGCCAGTTAATATTTCCATAAATTTTTTTTATATTTGTACATCCACTCCCATCTATATTACATCTATATAAATCCCAGTCCTCTGCATCTGCTTTTTCGGCACTTGTGTAATACATATATTGTTCTCCTACACTTACTGTTGGCGCTGAAGAAAGCGTTCTATTTTCTTGAATGACAATATTTCCATAAATTAATGCTTTGTTTATACAATTGCTTCCATCTATATTACACCTATATAAATCCCATTTATTGCTATCTGCTTTTTGAGCACTTGTGTAATACATATAACCAATACTTTTAACTTTAACATTAATACTAGCATTAGATGTTTTTCCATTTCCTCCTGTTGCTGTACAACTTAATGTATGAGTTCCCACTGATAAACTATTTGTATTTGTTGGACTACAACTTATATTTCCACCACTTATACTATAACTTACATTAAAGTAATTACTTACTAAATTACTATCTTTTTCTGTTATTTCTACATTGCCACTCTTTGCTGTTAATGTTGGACTATTTTTATCTACTTTTACTATATATTCTTTATTTGATGTATTTCCTGCTAAATCTGTTGTTGTTATTATTACTGTTTGTCCTATTGTATTACTTGTTATACTTGTAATATTACTTGTTGTACTTAAATGTCCTGATAAATTATCATTTCCATTTACTACATTTATTGTTACATCAGAAGTATACCATCCATTACTTCCTAATGTTCCTATAATATTTGCTGTTCCTGCTATTGGGGCTGTTTTATCTAATTTATATGTATCACTACATATCTTATTTGTTTTATTATTGTTATCGGTTACTTCTATACATAGCCTATTGCTTCCTTCTACTTCTATATAAAATTCTTTTGTATTTCCACTTATTTCTGCTATTGGACTACATTCACTACTACTATTGCTTACACAACTCTTTGCGCTTCTTATTCCGCTTCCGCTGTTATCAGTTATTGTTGCTCTTACATAGAAGTTTTCCTTCGCCCATCCATTACTATTTATACTGCTTTCATTTACTAAGTTATATTCTATTGTTGGTGCTTCTGCATCTACTATTATATTTCTTATTACTTCTCTTATATTTCCTGCTTTATCTATTACTTTATACTTTACTTGTTTTGTTCCTGTCTCTGATGTATCTATACTACTTGGTTCTATTATTATTTCTCCTTCTATTCCACTTAATGTATCATCATATCTTACTCCATCACTTAAATCTACTTTTTCATCTTTTTGTACTACTTTATCTTCTATTCCTTCTACATTTGGTTGAGTTTTATCTAATTTGTATACTTCACATTTTTTTTCGCTTTCATTTCCTTTTCTATCTACTCCTATTACACATACATAATTTGTTGCACTTTCTATATTTATGTATATTTTATTATCTACTTCATATATATCTTCACTTGGTTCACATTCACTTTGTCCCATACATCTTTTATATCCTTTTGCTCCGGATTCATTATCTTTTACTTCTATTTCGACATATATATCTTCTTTATACCATCCATTTTCATTAATACTTGTATTTATTACTTTTTGACTTACTTCTGGGTTTACTGAATCTGGTCCCATATATCCTAGTTCGCATTCTGCTACATCAACTACTTCTATTTCACTTTCATATGTCTTTTTATAACATTTATTATTTATCACTATTGCCATTGCTACTTCATTTTTTTTATTTACATATAATTGACCTATCTCTGGTTTATTTGTTATATTTAATTTACTATATATATCTTTTTCTAATTCTATATCTTCTTTTTTTATTTTATCTAACATGGCTCCTGCATAATAATTATGTCCTTCATTGGCTATTAGTTGCGCTGATGACATATCTGCTGAATCTCTAGCATCTTTTATTACATTTAATATTATTGGCGTGGCTATTAAGGCTACTATCGCTAATATTATTATTACTGCTAATAATTCTATTAAAGTAAAGCCAAACATCTTTAATTTAAATTCTTTCCACTTATTTTTCATACATTTCTCCTTTTTACATAATTAATTTTTAATTATAAATTATTAAAAACTATAAATAAAACCATTATTATAAATTTTATAAAGCAATTTTAACCACTATTATTATTAACCATTTTAAATTATATATTATAAATTATTTTAAGTCAATTAAAAAGAGGAATATTCCTCTTAATAAAGACACGCACCTAAAATAATAGCTAACAAAATATATAATACAATTATAATAACATAGTTATTATTTTTGCATGTACAAGTATTTTTTTCACACATAAATATTACTCCTTTATATTAAATGTATGCTCCAAGTATAATTATTAAAAGAATAAAAAGTACTAAAACGATAGCAGCACCAGAAATTCCGTTATTACAACACATTATAAATCATCCTCCTTTTTGTCTTTTCACATTATTGTATGGATTTTTGAAAGTTTTGTGATAGATATTGAAAAAATATTGTTTTTTTTATTTTAATTTGTTATAATTATTTTGCAAGTAATAAAAGAAAGGATTTAGGATATGAAAAAGAAATATTTATTACTATTATTGTGTTTACCACTTTTAGTTACTGGATGTAAATACGAGCCTAAACTAGTTGATGGTAAAGAAGTTGTTGTAGAATTAGATGGTAAACAATTTACTGCAGAAGAATTTTATGAAGAAATGAAAAAAATTAATGGAACAGGAGTATTAATTAATTTAGTTAATAACTATATTACTGAAAAAGAATTAACTGAAGAAATGGAAAAAGATGCTTTAGAAGAAGCACAAGCACAATACGATTCATATTACGCTAGCGCAGGAAATGAATGGAATAGTTTCTTAGCTTACTATAATTATAGCAGTTCTGAAGCATTCTTAAAAGATTTACAAGATAGCTATAAACAAAGTGCTGTATTAGAAAACTATTTAAAAACAGATGTTATTAAAGAGGAAGACATCAATGAATATTATGAAAATGATATATTTGGTGAAGTAACAGTAAGACACATATTAATTAAGCCAGATGTTGATGATGATATGACTGATACTGAAAAAGAAGAGGCTAAAAGAAAAGCTTTAGAAGAAGCAAATGATATAATTAAAAAATTAGGTAATACTGACAATGTAGAAGAAAAGTTTATCGAACTTGCTAAAGATGAATCAGATGATACAACTGCTAGTGAAGGCGGTTTAATTGAAAACTTTACTAATGAAAGTGGTTTAGTTAAAGAATTTTGGGAAGCATCTTTAAAACTTGAAAATGGTAAATATACTACTGAACCAGTTGAAACAGAATTTGGTTATCATATAATCTATAAAGTTAGTCAAAAAGAAAAACCTGCTTTAGAAGATGTTAAAGAAAAAATATTAGATAATCTAGTTGATGAATTATTAAGTGAAGATAACGATAATTTAATTTATTGGGCTGGATTAAGAGAAAAATACAATATGAATATTCTTGATGAAGTAATTAAAGATACATATGATTCTACAATGAAATTATACAAATAAAAAGATATCGTTTGATATCTTTTTTAGTATTTTGTAACTCGATCATACCAATATGAATTAACTCTAGATGGAAAATTAATACTTATTGATGGATCATATCTTTTACTATAATATGTTACATTATTTAAGTTTTCAAAACTACCAGTAGATATTTCTAGATGTAAATGACCTCCTGTTGAACAATTATCATAAGATTCAAATCCACCCATAATACCTATTAATGTATCTTTTGTAACTACTTGACCCTCTTTTACATTTATACTATGCATATGCAAATATCCTGTAGTATATAGTTTACCATTAACATTATGTTGAATATAAACTTTAATACCACCACATTGTCTACCATTTACTAAATTAAGTGGTACAACAGATATAACCATACCATTAGCAACAGCATAAACCGGTGTTGTTCCAGCATTAGCGTTATAAGTAGTTAAATCCATTCCATAGTGATAACAACTTACCCCATTACCACAAGGTCTTCGAGGCCCATATAACCCTAAAGTACCAGAGATCATCCCCTCTTTTAATGGTCTCCAGAAACTAGTGTCTGGAGGTAAAAAGTTTTTACCACACTCTTCAACATCTTCATCATCTTTACATCCATGATCTTCATATAATTTAATTTGTGATTCGTGAACTTTAATTAATTCTTCAATTGATAATGCTTCTTCATCAATTTCTTGTAAATTAGCCTTTATTTTATTTAATTCAACTGTTAATTCTTCTTGTTTTTCAGCAAGTTCTACTTTTTTAGTAGCAAGTTCCTCTGTTTTCTTTTTATTATCTTCAATATTTTTCTTATTTTTTTCAATTAACTCTTCATTATAACTTGTCAATTGTTCTGAAACAGCAATTCGATAAATAAAATCTGTAAATGTTTTAGCGCCGAAAGCATACTCCAAATATGCTGATTCTCCATTTTGAATCTGTGTAAATGACAAAATATCTTTTATTTCTTCTTCATCCTCAGCAATTTCTTGCGTTAAAACTTCTATTTCTTTATTTAAATTTTTAATATCCTCGCCTGCTTGATAAATGCTATTATTAATAGAATTTATATTGGCTTCAATTTCTTGCTTTTCTTTTTCACTTAATTCTTTTTCTAATTTATTTTGTTCGTATTGTTCTTTAAATTCTTCTAATTCTTTTTTCATATCACCTAAAGTTTTAGCTTCTGCAACTGGTACATATAAATTAGAAATTACCAAGCAAAACATAAAAATTATATATAAAACTTTTTTTACCATATTAAATACATCATCTCCTATTAAACATTATATCATATTTTTACAATTTTTTTAAATTTTTTTCATTATTTTACATTAGCATATGTTATAATTAATATGGTGATTATATGAATAAAGTAAAATATTTAACAAGAGTAGTAAGCGGAATGCACTACGATCAATTTTTTAAAACAGTTAATGAAATACACGACATTAACAAAAAAAACAAATTTCTTATCTTTAGTGATATGGTGTGGTGTGGTATTAGATATGGAGCAGGATATCACGATTATAAAATATTTGAATTTTATAATATGAAACATAAAAATAGAGATACTTATGTCACAAGAGTAAGAAATAAAAAAATTATTATGGCTTTAAATAATCAAGAATTTTCAGACATAATCGATAAAAAAAATCTCTTTGATAAAAGATTTAAAAAATATTTAAAAAGAGAAGTTATTGATATCGATGAAACTGATTTAAAAGAATTTAAAAAATTTATGAAAAACAAAGATGTTGTTTTTGCTAAACCATTTAATTTAGATAGCGGTAGAGGCATTGAAAAATTAAATAAAAATGATTTTAAAGATTTAGAAGAAATGTATGATTACATAAAATCTAAAAATTTAAGAATGATTGAAGAAGTTATTAAGCAACATAAAGATATGAATAAGTTATATCCAAATGCTGTAAATTGTATGAGAATAGTTACATTAGTTGATAATGGTACACCTGAAATTGTATATGCTGTATCAAAAAGTGGCTCTGGAGGTCATTATTTAGATAATATGGGATTTGAAGGAATATGTGCTCCTATCGATTTAAAAACTGGTAAAATTAGAGGAATCGGTCACTCTGAAAGTGGTCATACTTATGTTAAGCATCCTGATACAAATGTTAAATTTGAAGGATTTCAAATACCTATGTTCAAAGAAGCTATTGAGTTAGTTAAACAAGCAGCATTAGAAGTTCCAGAAATAAAATATGTTGGTTGGGATGTATTTATCGGTGAAGATGGTCCGGGTATAATCGAAGGAAATGATTACCCTGATTATACATTCTGGCAATTACCTGAACATACACCAGATAGAATTGGTTTAATGCCTTATTATAAAACAAAAATACCTAAATTATAAGTATTTAAGATAGGTATATAAGTAATATTTAAGCATAGCTTTTGTTTAATTATTCATCACTCTAAAAATAAAAAAATCAATATTATTATTTGCAAAAAATAAAATGACTAAATTACCATTACGATTTAGTCATTATTTTTTTAATTTTTCGTTTTATATTTTTTTATGGAACGAATTTTTTTGATTTTTCGTTTTATAATTTTTTATAGAACGAATTTTTTTGATTTTTCGTTTTATAAAATTATTCAGTCAAGAATATCTCAACATACTCAGAAAATACAAATACTTGATTTCTACTATAACCAGTTGTTTCTTGTATTATATTAGCTAATTTTAATTCATTTATAACGCCGTTTACTGTAGATTCAGGCATTTTTAATGATTCAGATATCTTTTTTCTTGTTGAATATGGTTCATTATAAAAATAATCGATAATTTTTTTTACATTATCATATTTAACTCTTAAATCTGTTATCTGTGCATAAACTTTTTTTGTAAGTTCTACAACTTTTTTAAATTTTTCTTTTGCTATTTTAGCCGTTTCTATTATTCCCTCTAAAAAGAATTTTATCCATCCAATGATATCATTTTTAACTCTAACATCATTTAATTTTTGATAATATAATTCCCTATTTTTTTCAAAAAGTTGTGTTCAACTTTATAAAAAAAGTAAGATATTGTAAATAATATATAAGTCAAAATAAAAAAAGACTATTAACATAATTTGTTTGTCAATAGTCTGAAATACCTAAGTTATAGGTATTTTATTTTTCCAATTTTTCTAATATTTGTTTAGTAACTTCAATAGTTTTTAATCTTACTGAATCAGCAGCTTTTTCTAAAACAGGAGTTCCTTTTTCAATAGCATAATTTAATAATTCTTCAGCTTTTACTTGAAGATCGTTTGCTTTTTTTTTGGCAATTTTTAAAACTTTTTCTTTATCTAAATCTTCTAATTCAGCTTTAATTTCTTCAATTTTAGTTTCGATAGTTTCTTTTACTTCATCAGCATCAACTTCTTTAGCTTTTGCTAATAATTCATCAAACTTTAATTTTAATTCTTTTCTTGTTTCAGATCCTTTTTTAGGAGCAAATAAAACTCCCAATCCAGCACCAATGCCGGCACCTAATAAAAACTTACCAAATCCACTTTTCTTCTTACTCATCATTATCACCTTTCTTTTTTCTATTTAATAACCAAGTTATTCCACTTGATATACCTGTTGCGATTTTATCACTAAAAGTATTAATTACATCAGTTGTATTATCAATAATATCAAATAAACCATTTAATTTATTTACCTTATAATCAACATCATCGACAATTTTATTTACTTTCTTTAATGTTTTAATTAAATTAACCATTGCAACTGTTGTCGTTATTACTAGTATAATCAAAGAAATAAATAATATTACAACAAATAATTCTTTTACATCTATAACCATATCTACTCTCCTTTCTCATACATACTATCGATTAAATCAAATAGTTCACTTTCCGTAATTGGTTTTTTATCCAATTCATCTTTTACTATATTATTTTCGATTCCTTCATCGATAATATCAATATTTTCATCTTTATCTATTAATTCATCAAATAAATCTGCTTCTTCTTTTTCTTCTTTAATTACTAAACTATTTAAAGTATTTTCTAATTCATCTTCTAAAGTACCATATGCTTTTTTTCTAACTTCATCAATAGTTATTGAAGTATTAGTATAATAACTTGTTTTTTCTTTTTTAGGTTTAATATCTTCCTTATTATAATTTTTATCTAGGACACCATATACAGGAGAAATAATCGGTGTTGGTTTAAAAACTCTTTTTTCTTCTTTTATTATTTTTGGTTGTTCTTTTAAATAACTAGACTTAACTTCCTTTTTAGGTTGTTCTAGTTCTTTAAAATATTCATCATCAAAAAATATTGGTGCTTTAGGTTCTTCTTTTACAACCTTTGGTTCTTCCTTTTTTTCTTCTTTTGCTGGAGCAGGTATTTCTACTTGAATAACTTCGCTCTTAACAGGCTCATCTTCTTCTGTAAATAAATTTTTAACTTTATCAAATAACCCCATTATTCCACCTCATCTTCTAGTTTTAAAAAGTCATTACTTTCTTTTTTAGATGTGAATATATCATATTTTTCTTCACTAACTAAAAAATCATCATCTAAAATAATTTTTATTATATTATCATTGAATTTAACAGTAGATAAAATATAAGTCATATTTAAAACAACATCATTAATGTTTTCAAAATCTGTTTCCACTTCCATTTTAGAATAATTATACATAAATTCTATAAAATATCGACCATTTTTTTGTTCGTTAATTTCCAAATATCCTATTTTATCATTAATATCTATTTTTTTTGAATAATAAGCTTCTTCATTTTCTTGATAATCTTTTACTACATCATAATAATAACTTATAACATCTATATATAAATAATAATAGTCACCATTAGAATATAAAACATCATTATAATCATTAGTATCCATGTAAGATACTCCTCTTGGAACATAATATTTATACCCTTTTCCTATTTGATTATATAAATTATTATCCTTCGATAAAACAACTTCTACTATATTATCTATATTACTAGTATCAATTCTTACTATCGAACAACCACATAATAAAAGCAGTAAACTAAGTAGCAGTATTTTCTTCACTTGTCTCACCTACTTATATATATTATAGCAAAATTTTCAATATTTTGGCAATTATTTTTTTGAAATTTTATGGATTACTTTTAATTTGTAAATAGGTAGTCCTAAACTGACAAATTTTTTCTCATATTCTGTTTGAATATTATCTACGTTTAGATTTGAATATAAATCTAATTTAACTTCTTCAAATGAATAATCTTGTTTACTAAAAGTAACTAAAGAATATTCAAATAAGTTTTTATTATCAGTTTTCATTTCAACTACACAATCGCCTTTAAATATTTTTCTATATTTTTCTAAAAATATTGGACTAGTTAATCTTCTGTTAGCATGTTTTTTCTTAGGCCAAGGATCTGAAAAATTCAAATAAATTTTACTAATTTCCTTATCGAAAACTTCATCGATTTCACTTGCATCCATGCAGATAATTTTTAAATTGTCTAATTTTAAATTATTTAATTTTTTAAAAGCACTTAATAGAACTGTTGGATATTTTTCAATACCTATATAATTTATATTGGGATTGGCTAATGCTTTATTTATAATAAAATTTCCTTTGCCCATGCCTATTTCAATTTCAATATTATGGTTATTTTTAAAAAGTTTATTAAACTCACCTTTATGTTCAATAGGGCTATCAACATAATATTCACTCTTACTTATTATATCTTGTGCTCCTTTTTTATTTCTTAATCGCATAACATCACCAGTTATTATTATACACCATTTTTCTAATAAAGCATATAATTAATTAGAAACAAAGGAGGAAACTTATGAAAAAAGATCGCGATTGTGGTATGCAATATATGGGAGCTATGCCAATGATGCCAATGATGCCTATTCCTAATCAAATGCCTTACCAAATGAATAATTATCCTATGAATAATCAAATGAGTAATCAAAATATTAATAATGATTTTATTACGCAATTAAGCAACCTAGAAAAAAGAGTAAGTGCTTTAGAAGCAGTAATTAATAACAATCCTTATAATAATTCAAATTATCAAATGATGTAAAAAACAAACGTTAAAGTTTGTTTTTATTTATAGATGAATATTTTGTATACATATTTTTTTTTGTTAAATATGCCGTATTAATAGTATAGATTATAGAATCATATAAATCATAAATATAATCATCTATTTTAACTACTCGACTCAAATTATAATCACAATCTAAACTAATTGAATAAATTATATATTTATTCATATCTTTTGGTAAATCTTCAATATTAAAAGTATAAAATTTTTCCATATATCTTTTAAAACCATTCCATTTAGAATATTCCATACAACCTAAGGAAGTTCTTTTATAAAAATTAATATAATAAACAAGTGAAATAATAGAAATAAATAATACAATTAATGATGAATAATAAGTATCTTTACCAATTAAAAATAAACTTATTATCATTCCAACTAATGAATAAATAATACCAATTAATTTAATTGAAAAAGTGTCATAAAAAAATCCTCTATCTTCTGCTTCGTTTGTTGCGACATTAAGCCAATTAGAATATAAATTTAGAAACTCTTCATAATTTTTAGCCTTATGTTCAAAATTAATTAAACTTATTTCTTTTTTATCATCAAACAACAATTTTAATAACCATTCTTCACTTGGTAATATTTCCTTGTATTTACCTTTTTTTAATATGTAATCACTTTTGTTTTTTTCAAAAATAATTACTTTTTTATCTATTAAATATAATATTGAAGCCACTAAATCATCATTAGTTATTTTTTTGTGCATTAGATAACCTACAATAGTAGGATTATAATCATTTGGTATTTCATCATAATATTTATATTTTATTGTTTTTTTATTATATTTTTTATAAATATTATATAAAATTACAACATTACCGATTATCCAAATAGTTAATATACTAGTTAAAATAACTTTTATAATATCATTTCTACGATCAATTTTAGGTTCGACATTCATAAGTTTTACTAATAATTGTGTTTTTAATTCATCTTTATCATTTAACGAATTAACTATTTCATAAGCATTATTATAATCGTTAATATTTAAAGTGTTTTCAACTTTATTTACTGCTTCATATGCTGCTTCTTTTAATTGTTCATATTCCGCATTAGTTTTATCATTAAAATCGATATTTAAATTATCTTCTAATTCAACAATTTTTGCAAAAGCATCTTGATTTGATACTTTATTAGTTTCAATTTTATCAAATACTAATCTAAAATCAAAATAGTCATTTGTATCCATATCTGTCATATTTAATTTTATTGTATTATTGCTTATTTTTGTAACATTATTATCATGACCATGAGTCCATATTTCTAATGTATCTTTATTATTAGGAATATTTATAATAAGTTCAAAATTATCGATTACCTCATCCATATTATAAAAAATAGGAAACATTATTTCTGATATGTCATTATGAGTAATAACAACATTTTTCAAAGTATAATCAATATAAAAATCTTTATTCATTTTGGATGAATTATATATTTTAATACTTTTGGTATCATCATAATCGATTATTTTATAAACACCATAATCTCCTTTAGTAGCATCTTTTGATTCTTTAAATAAATCACCAGATTCAATGATTTCAATATTTGAAATAGTAGATGAATAATCAATTGATCTAACTTCATTTAAATTAATTCCACTGCTGTTATAAAGTTGTTTATCAAATACAATTAATGAGTCACCTCGATAACCTTCATAATTATTTCGATATTTTATATTTCTTTCAAAGCCATTATAATCACCAGTCATTTGAAACATTTCGATAACATTGACATTACCATTTTCTAAAACTGTCATTTCTATTTTATAATTAATAATATTATAAGCTTCAACTTTAGGAATAAAGAAGAAAAATAATAATAACAGTATTTTTTTCATATATACCTCCTAAAAAAAACTTACGATAGTAAGCTTTTTAAAATTGTACTTTTGGTACTTCTTTATCTGCTTCACTAGCCTCAAAGAATGCTTCAGGTTTGAAGCCAAAAATACCTGCAACGATGTTTGATGGGAACATTTCTAACTTGTTTTTATAAACAAGTACCGCATCATTATAGAATTGTCTAGCATATTGAATCTTATCTTCAGTTTCTTTTAAATTAGCCTGTAAATCTAAGAAGTTGGTATTCGCCTTTAAATCTGGATAAGCTTCAGCAACAGCCATAAGTCTACCTAATGCTCTAGATAATTCACCATCTGCTTTAATTTCTTCTTCAGTTGTTTTAGCTTCTACCACTCTATTTCTAGCAGCAATAACATTTTCTAAAGTTTCGCTTTCATGATTTGCGTAACCTTTAACTGTTTCAACTAAATTAGGAATTAAATCAGTCCTTCTTTTGAGCAAAACATCGATTTGTGACCATTGATCTTTTACTTTATTTCGCAATGAAACCAAACTATTATAAGTTGTTCCAATAAACAATAAAATTAATAATACAATAGCACCAATTACGATTAGAGCAATAATCCATCCATTCATATTCTTTAACCTCCTCTATCATTATATAATAAATTAAATAAAAAATAAATACATATTTTATAAATTTTTAAACAAAATAAAAATGAAAGGACTGATAAGCATGAATATCGATATAAGAAAACATATTATAAGTAATTTTAAAGATGCACAAATAGATGAAATAAAAGCATCAATTGAATCATCTATTAAAGAAAAAGATGAAATTACATTACCTGGTTTAGGAGTATTTTTTGAACTATTATGGAGTAATAGTGATGAAAACAGTAAGGAATATATATTAAATACATTAAAAAATTCATTAAATTAATAAAAAAAGGTTGACAAAATCAATCCTTTTGAGTTAGTATATATAGTACCAATTCGAGATACTTTCGAATTGGCGCTAGTATCACACTAGCCAACCCCTTTTTATTCTTTTATGCGAACTATTCCTATAAGGAGTAGTTCATTTTTATTATAATATATTGACTTTTAACTAGTCAATATTTTTTAATTTGTTACTGTAAACAAATGTCAATGAATTTTAATCTTGTTATTTGCAATTTCTTCTAATGCCCTTCCGATTGGTTTCTTTGAAATATATTCATTTTCCTTTAATTGAAAATGTTCTGTTTTTTCAATTTCATGGGCTCTTTTAGAAACTATATTTACCAATAAATATTTAGATCCTACTTGATTTAATAATTTATCAATTGATGGATATATCATCTAATCACCTTCCCTATATTAATAATAAAACAGATTTTTTTATTTGACAACAAATATATCATAATTTTACATTATTTGACAATTTTAAATATAATTTATCGATATTATCTTTTGTATATATTTTTTTATTCAATCTTTTATCAATAGTATTATATAACAATCTCCTTGTTGTTAACCATACTCCTGTCACTTTAAAGGTTAATCTACTGTTTAAAATTACATAATTAAATACATCATTTTTTAAAATAAATGGATTTTTTATTTTCTTATCATTAATAAACCAATATTCATCCTTGATATCTCCTTTTAAAATACCTTGTTTATTTAAACATACAAATTCAAAGATACCTGCTTCATTAATAACAATTAAGTTATTACCAGCTATTAATGTTTTTTGATAAGTATTTAATTTAGATAATTCAGCAATAATCATTTCATTGTAAGTATGTCTTTCTACTTTTTTAAAAGGATTGATTCTATCACCATATCTAATATAATCTAGTCCTATTTTTATTACCATTCCCGTGTTTAAAATAATTATACTTAAAAATAATAATTCTATTCCTATGTTAGTTATCAACGGACTAAATAAAATTATTAATAATACCGGAAATAAGCCAGCATATATTCCTAAAAAAGTACAAACAATCCATTTTTTCATCCTACCACCTATAATAATAATATCATATTTAATTTAAATTTTAAACACCATTATCATTAAAACTATAATATTTTTCTTTACCAATTATTATATGATCTAATACATTAATGCCTAATAATAAACCCACTTCTCTTAACTGTTTAGTAATAATAATATCATTATTAGACGGATTAACATTGCCAGATGGATGATTATGAATACAAATAATACTCGATGCACTTAATAGATACGCTTCTTTAAAAACTTCACGTGGATGAACTAAACTTTGATTAATTGTCCCAATAAATAATAATTTATCTTTAATAATTTGATTTTTTGTATCCAAATAAACACAATAAAAATGTTCTTGTAATTTATCACTTAATTTATTTTTATAATATTCAAAAATATTTTCTGATGAGCATATTTTTATTTGACTAATATTATTTAATTTATTATTTATCCTTTTACCTAATTCAATACTGGCTAAAATTTCACATGCTTTAGCCTTACCAATACCTTTAATTTTAATTAATTTTTCATAATTTATATCTTTTAAATTATTAATATTATTTATTTCTTTTAAAATATTGTTAGCTAATTCTTTTACTGATAAATCTTTAGTTCCGCATTTTAATAAGATTGCTAATAAATCTTCATTACTTAAATATTCAACCCCTTTATTTATCAACCTTTCACGAGGTCGTTCTGTAATTGGAATATCTTTAATTAATATATTATCCCTCCTCCTTATATTTACTTAAAGTTTGTTTAATTACTTCTTTAATTGCTTCTTCTTCCGTTGTACCTTGTAATAACATATCATATTGTCTTAACGAATCTATTAATTCATTATCAGAAATAGTAGTTGTTTTAATAATGGTATTTATTCCTTTATTTTTATAATAATCTTGGATTTTACTTACATTGTCGCTTTCTAGTGAGATACCAATATAAACATAATACATATTATCAATTACACTATAAATATAATCAGTTAAAGAAGATGTATTTTCTTGCATACTTTCCATACTTGAATAAACACCTTGTTGTACTAAATAAGCAGTTTCTTTAACATTAAATACTGGTATTATATTCACGCTTTCATATTCTTTTAACATATAATAAGACAATAAAAAACCGACTAATATAGATATAATTATTGTTGTTAAATACTTTTTCATATCATCACCAATTTAATTATATCCTATTAATCAGTCATATTTTGTCGAATTAAATTAATTCATCAATTTTTGAAACAATATCATTAACATGGACATCAAATACTTGATTTGTTTCTCTTATTTTTAATTCTACTAAATTATCTTTAGTTTTTTTACCGACTGTAATTCGATATGGAATACCGATTAAATCCATATCATTAAATTTTATCCCTGCTCGTTCATCGCGATCATCTAATATAGTTTCAATATTGTTTTTGTTTAAATTATTGTATATGGCATTAGCAATCGATTTTTGAATGTCATCTTTTTTATCGATTAATACAATTGCTACTTTATAAGGCGCGATATTAGTAGGCCAAATAATACCATGTTCATCGTTTTTTTGTTCAACTAATGCTGACATTATTCTACCTAAACCAATACCATAGCATCCCATTACTACTGGTTTTAATTCGTTATTTTCATCTAAATAATTTAAATTTAATGATTTAGAATATTTAGTACCTAATTTAAAAGTATTACCAACTTCAATTCCATGTTTAAAATATAATTTTTTACCACATTTTGGACATGTATCAAATTCTTTAACATTTTTAATATCCCCTACATAGTCATAAATAAAATCAGAAGTATTTACATTTTTATAATGATAATCTGTTTTATTAGCACCTACTATATAGTTATATTTATATAATATATCATTATCAATTACTATTTTAATATCTAATCCAATTGGACCTGCAAATCCTACTTTAGCGTGAGTTACTTTTTCAACTTCTTCAAAAGACGCTAGTTCGATAGTTTTACCATTTAATAATTTTCTTAATTTTGTTTCGTTAATTTCTCTATCACCACTAACTAAACAAGCATATAAAACACCATCAACTTTATAAATTAATGTTTTAACAAATTTATCTTTATCTTCTTTTAAATATTTAGATATTTCTTCTATTGTTTTGGCATTTGGTGTATGAACTAATTCTTTTTCTTTATATTTTTCTGCTTTTGCTTTATTTATTACACATTCACTTACTTCAATGTTAGAAGCATAACCACAATCACATAAAACTAATATATCCTCACCAATATCAGTTACTGCTTGAAATTCTTCGCTTAACAATCCACCCATAACACCAGTATCAGCCGTTACAATACGATAATCAATACCAATTTTATCAAAAATATTTTTATATGCATTAAACATTTTCATATATGATTTATTTAAATTATCTAATGATGTATCAAAACTATAAGCATCTTTCATGAAAAATTCTCTTACTCTTATTAATCCATATCTAGGTCTTGGCTCATCACGATATTTGTTTCCAATTTGATATAAATTAAAAGGCATGTCTTTATATGATTTAATTTTCATTCTAGCAGCTTCAACAAAAAATTCTTCGTGAGTAGGACCTAATACTAAACTTCTATTATATCTATCTTTTAAACTAAACATATCATGACCAAAATTATCTCTTCTACCGCTATTTATATATACATCTTCAGGCAATAAATTAGGCATCAATAATTCATTAGCACCTGCTTTATTCATTTCTTCTCTAATAATATTTTCAATATTTTTTAACACTTTTAATCCAAGTGGCATATACATATAAATTCCATTACCTATTTTTTTTACCATTCCACTTTTAACTAATAAATTGCCACTTACTGTTTCTTCGTCTTTAACATCTTCTCTAAATGTATAGAAAAAATTTTCACTTAATCGCATAATCTCACCTCAACAATTTAATTATATCATAACTTTTAATATTTTATTATATTTTATTTAGTTAATGAACTAAGAAAACTAGCAGTTGATAATTTAATCTTATTCGTAAACTCTGTTTCAATATTTAATCCTATTATATCTAAACATTCTTGATAACTTTTTTCATTTATTGCATCGTTATATTTCATTAATTTTTTTATAATACTACTATCTTTTTTGTATGTTTCTAATATATAAATTGCGATAGGAAATCCTATGACATTCCAAGTATCTTCAACAACAAAATTATGTTCTTTAACATATTTTTCAAAGTAATCAATTGTTTTTTCAAAATTATTATCTTGAAAAATTTTACTATATGCTTCTAAACTTATATCTTTTTCTTTTTTATATATTAAAATTAACTTATAACAATAATATACTTTATCCATATATTTTAAAATTGTAGGTGTCCCAAATTTCATAAACATACTTAAATCATTACTATATTTAATTTGTTTTAATTCTTCAATGTATATAAACTCCATACCATAAAATAAAGATTCCGTTAATAAATCACTTACAAAATTTCTTTTACTTTCAGGTTGATTTAAATAATGCATAATTTCATGAATTAAAATACAACTATCAATAATATTGTTATGTAAATAAATTTCAATCATTTTTTTATTATCTTTATCATAATATGATTTTCCATCTTTAATTTTTTCATCTATTATTTTAAATACTATATTACCATTTGCAATTAATTCTTTTATTGAAATTTTTATATTATGTTTATCTAAAAATTGCTGCGCTAAAGATATATTTTCTTCCAAACTAACATAAGAAAAATCATATTTTTCAAACTTAATATTTTTTATTACTTCAACATATTTATAATAGATATAATTTGATAAATTCCATAAATTTTCTATTTCATCTAATATAAATGAATTAAATGAAAAAAAAGACATATTTTCAAACCAAATTTTATAAGTATTAATTCTTTCTTGAGATACCATATTTTCATCACCTAAATTTGTAATTATTATAACATAGAATATTGCAAAAATGTTAAATATATGTTATTATTAGTATGTAAGGAAAAAACTTGCATATATTAAAAAGGGAACATTCAGTTTTTGCATGTTGAATGTCTACCTAAATAAGGTAATACACTCATTTGCTAAATGAGTGTCATTTTTTTATTACTATTATCATTATGATAAGAAGTGATAAAATGATAATAATGTGTTTTAGGACTTTTATTATGAAAAGTCTTTTTGACATTTTATCAAGCCTCCTCTCTTTAAAGATTTGGCAGACACTCAACAACTAAATATTCCTACTAATAATCATACTATAAATTAACTTTTTATTCAATAATTTGTTTTAATTTTTAGTTAATTTATATTGAAAAAATTAAAAAAATATGATATTATTAGTATGTAAGAGAAAAACTTACATACTAATAAAAAAGGAACATTCAGTTTCATAACATTGAATGTCTACCTATTTGGTGCGACATTTAATTCTTTATTGAATTAAGTGTCATTTTTTTATTACTATTATCATTATGATAAGAAGCGATAAAATGATAATAATGTGTTTTAAAACTTTTATTATAAAAATTCTTTTTGACATTTTATCAAGCCTCCTCTCTTTGAAGATTCGGCAGACAATCAACAACTAAATATCCCCAATTATAAGTATACTATAAATTAACTTATTATTCAATAGTTTACTCATAATTTATAAAATGTTTTAGTTTAAAATCAATATTTTTAACAACATCTTTTAAAATAGAAGGTTTCAAATTATAATCATCTATTTTTTTTATATCAACAAATTGAAATGTTTGATTTTTATCTTCTTTTGGAATTATTGCGTCATCATATTTCGCATAATAGCAAAAATCTATATTTTGAATTTTTGTTTCTTTTAAAATATTTTCAAAGACAATTAATAAATTAAAATCTAATTCTATTCCTAATTCTTCTTTCATTTCTCTTATTATAGCTGTTTTACTATCTTCTAATTTATTAACTCTTCCACCTGGTAATAAATAATATTCAGCATTTTTATATTTAAATAATAATATTTCATTCTTTGAATTAACAATAATTGCCGAACATCTAACTAAAAATCGATAATTATTTTCTTTAAAATCAATATCCATTTTTCCTCCATTATTTAAAATATTTATCTTTATTTAATTCATAAATATACGATTCAACCGGTTCATTAATAAAAGTATATTCATTAAAAATTTTTTTGTTTTTATCACGGACAAACCCTAACTTTTCCATTAACTTCCAAGAAGCAACATTGGGAATAGCAGCACTTGTTTTATACTTTTCTAATTTAACTTCATTAAACATATAATCTATCATTGCTAAAGCTGCTTCTGTCGCATATCCTTGTTTTTGATATTTTGGATTAATATACCATCCTAACGACATAGTATTTTCTTCGTCACTTTCTTTAGAAGAAATATGAGAGTTTATTTGACCTATACATTCATTATTGTTTTTTAAAAATATACTCCATTCAAATTTATCATTATCTTTTGAATGTTTAATTTTTTCTTCGTAAAATTTTTTTGAGTATCCCAATTTAATATTCTATCTTTAAATTTTTTATTTATATCAAGATAATATTTATTAACTTCAGGAATCATTAATATTTCCCATAATATTTTTTGTTCTTCCATAGTTGGAATTTTTAATACTAATCTTTCTGTTTCTAATTGTCTTGTTCCTATTAAATTCATAATATTTCTCCTTTATTTTAAACTTTCAAATCCACTTCTTTTAAACATTTTCTCTAATTCATATTTAGTAAATGTTATAACTGTTGGTCTACCATGAGGGCAATTAAATGGATTGTGACATTTTCTTAAATCATTAATTAATTCTTCCATTTCATTAATGCTCAAATTAGTATTTGCTTTAATACTTGCTTTACAAGCCAAAGTAGCAGATAAATGATCATTAAATTTAGATAAATCAAAATTCTTTTCTTTATTGATAACTGCTTCAATTATTTTTCTAATTTGTAAATCTTCAAATCCTTTAGTTAACCAAATCGGATGAGATTTAATAATAACTGAATTAATTCCAAATTCTTCTATATCAAATCCCATATTATTTAAAAATTCAAAATTTTCTTTTAAAATAATATATTCATTATTTGATAATTCAATTGTAAGCGGTAATAAAAGTGGTATTTTATCTTTAACAGGATTAGATAATCTATCTAAAAACAATTCATAATTTACTCTTTCTTTAGCAGCGTGTTGATCAATTAAATACATTCCTATTTCATTTTGACAAACTATATATGTTCCATGAACCAATCCAACAGGATATAATAGTGGTAATCTTTCTTCATATTTTGGTTCTTCTTCTTTAATTTGATTATCAAAATCTAAAGTTATTTCTTCATATTTTGGTTTTTCTATTTTAGGTAATTCAATTACCTTTTTTTCTTCTTTAGATTCTATTACTTCTACTTTTTCTTCTATAATTAATTCAGTATCAAAATCATTAATAGGTTGTTCTATTACTGGAATTAATGTTTGTTTATTTAATTTATTGACAATTGTTTTCTTAACTAAATCTAATAATTCTTCTAATTTACTAAATTTAATATCCATTTTAGTAGGGTGAATATTAACATCAACTAAACTAGGATCTAATTCAATATTGATAACAACAATAGGATATCTATTATCTGGTTTATAAGAATGATAACTATCATTTATTATTCTATTTAATTCTTGATTTCTAACTACTCTTCCATTTACTAAAGTAATGATATGATTTCTTCCTGCTCTATTTACTTCTGGTAGACTTATAAAACCATTTATAATATAATCATCATCTTCATTATTTATCTCTAACATTTTACGTGCTACATCCATACCATATATACTACTTATTGTCTTAAGTAAATTATTAGAGCCATCTGTTTTTAAAATAGTATTACCATTATTAATTAATGTAAATCTAATTTCTGGGTGAGATAACGCTATTTTATTGACATATTCAGTTATGCTAGATAACTCTGTATATAAACTTTTTAAATGTTTTAATCTAGCAGGAGTATTATAAAATAGTTCAGTTATTTCAAAAATTGTACCTTTTCTAGCCTCAGTATTTTCTACTTTAATAATTTTACCACCTTTAATATTAACTAACGTTCCTACTTCTCCTTGACTAGTTTTAAGTACCACATTACTAACTGAAGCAATACTTGCTAAAGCCTCTCCTCTAAAACCTAAAGTATTAATATTATATAAATCAGATTCATCTTTTATTTTACTTGTAGCATGTCTATTAAAAGATAAAATAGCATCTTCTTTATCCATACCGATTCCATTATCAGTTACTTTAATTAAACTAGTCCCTGCTTCTTTTAATTCTATTTTAATTTCTGAACTATTGGCATCAATACTATTTTCAACTAATTCTTTTACTACTGAAGCACATCTTTCAACAACTTCTCCGGCCGCTATTTTATTTGCTAAAATCTCATCCATTATTTTTATTTTACTCATACAACTTCACCTCCATAATTATATCAAAAAAATAAATGAATTAACATTTATTTTTGATGTCCTTTTATAACTTCTTTTTCTTTTAACATATTATTAAAAAATTTATTTAATAATTCTAAATTACCATTCATAGCACTCATGATTGAACCATTCATTAAATTATTTTTATCTTCTTCGGTAACATTTGAAAAATCTAATTCATAATCAAAACCCAAGTTTTTATTTATAAACAAAACTACTTGTCTTAAATATTCTCGCATTATTCTACCATTTCCTTCCCTAAATGGACGGACAACATTTAATTCAGAATAATAATAAGATAAAAAAACTATTATGTCTTCTTTTGACTTAATTTTTTTTATATCATCAAATATTTTATCAAATAGCATATTTAAATATTTGTATATAAATTCTGGACGACAAAATGGTGTATTACCTTTAGTTATATTTTCACTTCTTATTTTTCCTGCAAATGGGTAAAGATGTTCAAAAACTTGACGATGTAAATCTATAAAATAATTTACACTAAATAATTCTTTAGGACTAGGTAATGGTTTAGTTTGTAATTTTACTAACATTAATGCAGTAACATTACGTTCTATTTTATCTAATGTTCTTTGATCTTGAATATCGTATTTATTAATTAATACACTACTTTCAGGATAACAATACTTAGATTGATAACTTAATGCTTCATTTACTCTACTATTTACTTCTACCATTTTCTTTCTCCATATTTTTTGCTTCTTCAACTAACCCATATAATAAAGAGTCAACAGCATCAGTACCTAATCTATCTTTATATTTTTGATATACTCTAGAAACAATATCCTTCTCATGTTTAGGAATACTATGCCCTTCTATTTCTACATTACCAATTGCTTTATCCAATTTTCTTTCTAAATCTTTTTCTTGCACAACTATCACCTATTTAAATTATACCATAAAAAAAGTAAGATTCCTTACTTTTTTTACATATTTCTCAATTTATAACCTTTATTTTCAACATCTCTTATTATTTTTTCAAATAATGTATTAACTTCTTCGTCAGTTAAAGTTTTAGTATTATCATTAAATGTTAAAGAATAAGCAATAGATTTTTCATTATTTCCAACATTTTCACCTTCATATACATCAAATATATTAATATCCGTTAATAATCTGCCACCTGATTTTTTTATAATATCTAATACTTCCTTAGCTTCATCATCTTTAGACATAATAAATGCCATATCTTTTATAATACTTGGATATTTTGATATTTCTTTATATCTGATAGGCTTAATATTAGTAATTAAACTATCCATACTTAATTCACAAATATATATTTCATCTTTACTATCTAGTGGATGAATTCTACCTATTATTCCTATCTCTTTTCTATCTAATAAAATTCTAGCAGACATACCAGGATGCATATTAGGTATATCATCAGTTTTAAAACTATATCTATTTTTAAGGCCTAAATAATCTAATAAATTTTCTAATATTCCTTTTATTAAATAAAAATCTACTTTAATTTTAGTATTATTCCAACTATTATTAATATAATTACCTTTCATTAAAATACATATTTTGCTTTCTTCAATATAATTTATGTCATATGTTTTAGCAATTTCATAAATTAAAATGTCATTTACTTTTCTAGTTTTATTATAATTATAAACATTTAATAATGAAGGTATTAATGTAGTTCTTACAACCTCTTTATCGCTACTCATTGGATTTGGTAAAATAATATTTTCTTTATTATCATAATTAAATTTAAGCATATCTTTAGAAACTAAAGTATATGTTTTTACTTCATTTAATCCTAAATATCGTAATCTTTTAGAAATTAGTTTACGATATTTAACATTACCAATATATTCACCTTTTTTAATATCTACTTTAGGTAAAGTTGATACTAAATTGTGATATCCATATAACCTGCCTATTTCTTCAGCAATGTCATTAACATTAGGATCAATATCCAATCTTCTATTAGGTATTGTTACAATAAATTTATCATTATCTAATTTATATTTAAAATCTAGTCTTTCTAGTTCTTTTTTCATATCTTCTTCACTTATTGTAATGCCCAACATTTTATCAACTTCAGAAGGTTTGAATTCAACGATTTTTAAAGTTTTATCTATTTCATCATGAATAACCATATCGCTTAAAACTTTAGCATCTGCATATTTTTCTAGTAAATGGCACGCTCTTAAAATTGCTTTATTAGTATATTCATAATTTAATCCTTTACCATATCTAATAGAGGCTTCACTTCTTAAATCTAATCTATCAGCAGTATTTCTAATACTTACAGCATCAAATATAGCAGATTCAATTAAAATAGTATTTGTATTTTCATCTACTTCTGTATTTTCTCCACCCATAACACCGGCAATACAAACAGGCTTATTACCATCAGTTATAACAATATCATTTATTAATTCTCTTTTTTTACCATCTAAAGTAATTATATTTTCATTATTTGCTTCTCTTACTAAAATATTATTACCTAATTTATCTTTATCAAAGAAATGTAGAGGTTGGCCATATTCTAACATTACATAATTAGAAATATCTACTACATTATTAATTGGTCTCATTCCGGCAGCAACTAATCTTTTTTTAATAAAATCTGGTGATTCTTTTATTTTTACATCAGTAACCATTTTAGCTAGATAATAAGGGCATTTACTAGTTTCAACCTTTAAATTAAAATGATTTTTAATAGAATCTTCTATTTCTTTAAATGAATCATCAGGTAAAGTTACTTTTCTATTTAAAATAGCAGCAATTTCATAAGCAAAACCAATATGATAATAGCAATCATTATTTCTATGCTTATGAACATCTAATTCATATAAAGTATCATCTAATCCTAAATACTTAATAGGATCATCGCCTACTTTAGCATTACTATCCAATTCATGAATACCTTTATTATAATTTTCTTCATTTTTTTCTTCTAATCCTAATTCAAATAAAGCACATATCATACCATTTGATTCTTGATTTCTAATTTTACTTTTTTTAATTTCAAAATTACCTGGTAAAACTGCTCCTGGTAATGCAACTATAACTTTTAATCCTTTTCTTACATTAGGAGCACCACATACAATTTGAGTGACTTTAGTTCCAACATCTACTTGACAAACATGTAAATGGTCGCTATCAGGATGGTCAATACAATCAATTACTTCCCCAATTACTAAATTATCGATATGGTTAGTAATTACCTTTTCAACATTAATACCAGCTTTAGTTATTTTAACCGCTAATTCTTTTAAATCTTGATCCGATATATCAATATAATCTTTAACCCACTCTAAACTTATCATTTTATTCACTTTCCTTTCTATCGAAAGTATTTAATTCTCTTAAATCAGTGTTATAAAATACTCTTAAATCATTGATACCATATTTTAACATTGCTAATCTTTCAGCACCAAATCCGAAAGCAAAACCAGACCAGATATTAGGATCATATCCACCCATTTTAAGTACATTAGGATGAACAATACCTGCTCCTGCTACAGTTATCCAACCAGTGTTTTTACAAATATTGCAACCACTACCTTTACAATTAAAGCAACTAATATCTACTTCAACTGAAGGTTCTGTAAATTGATAATAACTTGGCCTAAATCTAGTATTTATATCTTGACCAAATAATTTTTTAACAATCAAATCAATTGTACCTTTTAAATCAGATAAACTAATATCTTTATCAACTAATAATCCTTCAATTTGATTAAATTGATGAGAATGAGTAGCATCATCATTATCTCTTCTGTACGTTTTACCAGGACAAATCATTCTAATTGGTTTTTCACCTTTATTTGCTAGCATAGTTCTTACTTGTACAGGAGATGTTTGACTTCTTAATAATATTTCCTCTCCTTCAATATAAAAAGTATCTTGAGCATCCCTTGCTGGATGTCCTTTTGGAATATTTAACATCTCAAAATTAAATTTATCTTCTTCTATTTCTGGTCCATCTACCACATCATATCCCATAGACATTAATAATTCTTCTACTTCTTCAATTAATTTTTCAATTATATTAGGAGCACCAGTAGTTATTTTAGTACTTGGCAAACTAATATCAATTTTTTCATTTTTTAATTTTTCATTTAAAATATTTAATTCAATTTCTTTATTTTTTTCATCAAATATTTTAGTAACATCTTGTTTTAAACTGTTAATAATCGGTCCTTGTTTTTTCTTTTCTTCAATTGGTAATTTACCTAAATTAGCTAATAACTCACTAATAATACCTTTTTTACCTAAATATTTAACTCTTACATCATATAAAGATTTTGTATCATTTATATTTTCTATTTCTTTTAAGACATCATTTTTTATATTTTCCATTTTAATCATTCCTTTCAAATAAAAAAGCAACTCATCCTAAAGGACGAATTGCTCGTGGTACCACCTTATTTTATACTCAAAGACTATAACGCGTCACCAAATAAACTCCAAAGGTGAATTCTTAAAAGATTATTAAATGTTTACACCGACCACATTCTCTCTATTAATAATTACTTTTAATACTACTTCTTTTTCCATGTTTATCTTACTTTTGTTTCTTCTATTGTTTGTGTTACTTGTAAATTACTTAATCCAGCAATCAATTCATCTAATCCTTGGCTAGGTGTATTAAAAGATGATGCTGGTGGTAATTCTTGAAGATATGTTATTACTTCTTCTAATTTACCATATTGTTGTGCTAAAGAAATTCCTCTAGCACAAACTTCAGTTAATCTTCCGCCTCTACCTAAATTATAATTAGCAGCATTATTAAATTCTTGCATAATAAACTCCTTTAATTTCCAAATATTAAACTAGCATCATTAGTAAAATATGCATTAAACATTTTGTCTTCGCCAATTATCTTTTCTAGTAAATTACTTGCTACAATTTCATCTTCATACTCTGATTCAGTATCATTTCCTACTAAAAAATTAGTTAATCTTTCAGTGTATCCAATATTTAACGCTTCATAGGCATTGTCTTTATTAAAACCAGTATAATTGTCTTTAGCAGTAATAATATTCAACAATTCTCGCATTAAAATATGTTTACAATCATTAGTTTCTATCTTTACCATATTAACTAATAATTCATTAGTAACTGGATTATAATAAGAAGATTTTTTTATTAAAAACTTACTACCTTTAATTATATTTAAAGTTTTTAATCGTTCATTTAAATTTTCTAACTTTATATTAGGAAATTTACTATTAAATAAATATATTAATTCCATTAAACATTCTTTGATGTCTTCAGTTAAATTAGGATTGGAATTTAATGAATTTTTAATTTCATTTAAGTCCATCTTTAAATCACCTATTTGTTATTTTAACACAAATTTCACATAATTACAATTTTTTTTTACAATTTTAATGAAATTATTTTAGGAATAGCCCGATCTTTTTTTACCTTTCGATAAGCATTAATAATCATATCAACTATTTTTTCTTTATTTTGTAAAATTTCTTGAATATTTTCATCATCAATCATATCGTGTAAGTCACTATTTAATTCCATAATAGTTTCATCATCAAGTAATATAAATATTGCTCTTAAAAAAGATTGACTAACTATTAATTCTGATTTTATAGTCTTATCAATTAAATCAGCGTCAGTATATTGTAACATTGAATTTATAGTTGAAACATAATATTCAGAGCAATATAAATTAGTTGTTGTATTAATTATTTCTTTTGGCCAACCATTAAATTGACAAAACATTTTATAACTAATATAAGGATTATAATTTATTTTGAAAGATGTGTTTATCATCTCTTCTTCAATTTCAGGATATAAATAACTTATAGTATATTTTGATTTTTTTAATAATTCTTTAATATTTAATTCTGTTTTAGATTCTACAATAGATAAAAAACATCTCATAATATCTAAAAGAATATTTCTCTTTGTTTTAAAACTATCATCAATTGAAGAAAAAATACTATAGTCTTGATTTGACAATAACTTGCCTAATCCAGCAATATAATTTTTAGATAATTTGGCAATGATTCTAATTACTATAATTGAGTCATCAAAAGTTATTAATTGTTTAAAGAAATCAAATTCTTCAAAATCTTTTTTATAATTTTTAGTAAAATAATTTAAAATATTATTATTTAAATCAGGATTTTGTTCTAATTCATCATAAATATCTTTTTCAATTTGTAAATATTTTTTTAATTCTAAAATTATTTTATCAGTTTCACTTATTTTAGTTAATTCTAATTTGTACAATTGATAATATAAATTTTTAATTTTATTTTCTATATCAACTAATTGACTAACTATTTTATATTCGTCTTTATTCATTTAAACCAATCTCCTTGTAATGGCATATAATACCATAGATTTATAAATTTTTAAAGTCTTTTTTTACATTTTTCATACTTGCTTTAGTTATTATTTTATTACCATACTTTTCCTTTAGATTATCAATTACATTATCAACTTTAGAGTCAACTACATTCTCTTCATCAAATAAAGATCCTTGAAAATTAACATTATCAACTAATTTATCCAACCTAACACCAATTAATCTAATTCTACTTTCATTCCACATCTCATCTAGTATTTCTTTAGAAAATTTATATATTTCACTAGTAATATTAGTAGCATTATTTAGTTTTCTTTGATGTGATTTTCTTTTAAAATAATTATCTTTTAAAATTACACAAATTACAGTGGCATATTTATTTTGCTTTCTTAATCTTATACTTACTAATTCACATAAATTTAATAAATAAGGATAAAGATCTTCTTTTTTTATAATATCTTTATCTAAAGTTATTTCATTACTAATTCCTTTTGGTATGTATGTTTCACTGTCAACAATACTGTTATCAATTCCTTTAGCTTGATTAATTAAAAAACTAGCTTGATTTTTAAAATAAATATATAATTTTTCATAAGGATAATTGGCTAAATCGCCAATTGTTTTAATACCTAAATTAATTAATTTTTCACTTGTTTTTTTGCCAATCATAAATAAATCATTAATTGGTAGAGGAAACATTTTACTTTCTATTTCATAGTCATATAATGTGTGAATTTTATTTGGTTTACTAAAATCACTAGCCATTTTAGCACATAATTTATTATTAGCAATTCCAATATTTACTGTAAATCCTAATGTTTCATATATTTCTTTCTGTAATTTTTTAGCAAATTCATATTGATCACCATACATATTTTTTACTTTTCCGTAATCTAAATAACATTCATCAATACTAGCAATTTCTATATCTGGTGTATATTTATTTAATAATTCAAATAGTTTATTACTCATTTCACTATAAAACTTATAATTAGGAGAAAAAACTTTTAAAATGCTACATTTTTTCTTTGCTTCATATAAATTCATTGAAGTGTAAATACCTAGTTTTTTACAAGGAGTTGATTTAGCTAAAACAATTCCTCTTCTCGCCTTAGGATCACCGCCAATTACAGCATAAGAATTTCTAATATCATAATTATAACCATTATTTAATAATTCTATTGCCGACCAAGATAAAAATGCATTATTTACATCAATGTGAAAAATAATTCTTTCCATAAATATCACCATCAAAAAAATTTTAACATTTATTAATTATATTGTAAATACATACGAAAATATTTTCGCTATTTTTTCGTAGTTTTTCGTTTATTCATATTTTATTTGGTTACATATAATACACTGAAAGGAGAATCAATGTTGATAATAATTTTATTGAAAATAATTCCGAATGTAATAATGATTGCCTTTGCCAAGTAATAAAATGTTTAATTGATATTTGTGAAACAGGACCTACTGGACCTACTGAACGATTGTTTAAATCTTCAAATAGGATAATCATAGATTCAAGCTAAATTCCTTTAAAAGTTAAAAAAATAACCTTTTCATTTTGAATTGGTTATTTTATTTTTTATCTTCCTTTTCCACCAAAAGATTCTGTTGATTGTTGTGTATAGTCTGTTGCTTGATTTCTTAATTGTAATAATGTTTCTTGAATTTTTTGAGGATCAGCATTTACAATACCTGTATTACGTTTAGTGGTATTATATAATATTTGGTTTATATCACCATTATATTTTGATTGTCCTTCCCATAATAAAACTTTTTCAATATATTGTTTAGCAGAAATTTCAGCTCCATTACTTAACATTACGCGTCCGTTTGCTGGAATATGTGGCGCATAAACTTCTTGAATATATTGACGTGCAGAGATTTCAGCTCCATTTGGTAATTTCATTCTCATTTCTAATAATGCTGGATTAATATATTCTGTTATTTCTACCGGATTAATTTGATGTAATTCTTCATTGCTTTGAATAGAAATAACACCCATATTGTTTCTTGTTCTTTCGGCCATATATCTTGGGAAATCACCATTGTATTTTTCTTGACATTCAAACATTACACATTCTTCAATAAATTGTTTAGCTGGTAATGGTGCACCATTGTTTAATATAACAATACCATTTTTGGGAAGTTGTGGATAAACTATTTCTTGAATATATTGACGTGCAGAGATTTCAGCACCATTTGGCAATTTCATCTTTCTTTCCATAAGGGTTGGATTAATTGTCTCTGGTAAAGTTTGAACGTCTAAATTAGCTAAATCTATATTAGTTTCTTTTTTAGTAGTTTCAACTTGATGTGGTTGTTGTACCAGTTTTGTAGGTTGTACTACTTTTTGTTCTTGTATTGTTGGTTGGCTTTGTTGCTTAGCTTGCATTTGTGCTTCAACAAGTCTCATTCTTTCTCTTGCTTTTATATCAAAACAGAATTTATCAGTATCTATTCCATATTGTCTTGCGTTTGTTATAATTGCTGAATGTACGTCTTTTGCAAAGTTTGGATCATTTTTTGAAATATTGACAGATAATCCTCTTATAATTTCTTCTAAATCAGACCCACTAAAATAAATTTGTTTTCCATTTCTAACATTCATTTTAATTTCTGTCATATCTCTATAAGTTCCATTACAGATACTTGGAAGGCATGTTCCCATTTGAGCGCGAATAACTTTATAAACATTATCTTTAAACACAGATGATCTAACATCTTGTAATGTATATCCTAGTCTAGCAACAACATCATTTTGATTATATGTTTTTCCTGTCTTTTGGGCTGCTTTTTTGTCTTTTTCTTCATTATAAATAAATCGTCTTTCTAATTTTTCAATCACTCTTTCTGTTGATTTCATTGCAATATAATCTTGAAATGATAGTTTTTGTCCTTGATAGGTAATTTGCATAGTTCTGTGATCCATTATCCATTTTTTTGTTGTTTTAGCAATAGCTGGTTCAATGGCATTTGATCTTATTTCATTGAAAGAATGATTTTGTCCGTCTGGTGTTCTACTAGGCTCAGATCCATATCCAATCCAACCGTCTATTTTTCCAGTTAATACTGGTGGTTCTTTTGCTCTTGCAACTAAATCCGGGTGTTCTTTTTTTATTTCTTGTAAAATTTCTACATACTTTGTTAAATTTTCTGTTGATGAATAAATTACAACGGTATCATCTCTATTTCCCCATTGATCAAATTTAAAATAGTATGGTAGATGATGTTCATCACATTTTTCTACTAAATAAGTTATCATTTTATATGTATCTAATGATTCTGTGTCTAGGTATAATCTATGTTCTACATTTGGATATTTGTCTTGTTTAGCAGTAACAGTTCTAGAACAAACATGTACCCAACCGCTTAATCCACCAAAAGCAGTCCATCTATATTTATCCAAAGCATCTTCTAATTCTTTATCATTATATTTTCCAAAGAAAATATCATTGGCTTCTTGTTTTGTTTTAACATCAGGAACAGTTTTTAAAAAATTTCTCATTTTTATAAAATCTTGTCCGTAGCTACCATTTTTATATAATTCTGCAAATTGTTCTCTTGTTAATGCTACAATGCTATTTTTCCATTTATTAAACATCATTGAATAAAAACGGTCTGCGTCAGCTGTATAATGTCTGCCTTCGGTATGTTCTTTTTCAACAGTTTTTGTTAATTGTCCGTAAAATCCACCAAATCCATTTGAACTATTTGCATAAGCATTGATTAATTTTTCAATTACTTTTGGATCTTCAATAGGATTCTGAACTTGGTTATATAACTCCATTAATTCCATTTTTACCTCCGTTAAAATTATTGTTGATTAAGTTTTTCATCAACTTTTTTTATTTCAGCTTCCATAATGTCTTTAAAGTTAAGTAATTCATTATACTTTTTAAAAACTTCTAATTCTTGATCGTATGTGCCAACAATTTTAAAATATGTATTATAAGTAATTTCCCAATGAGTAAATCTATCAGGATTCTCATCTGTAAAATAGTTGTTTTTTAATTCTCTCAAATCATTTTCTTCTAATTTTGATATTAAGTCATTTGCGTTTGTTAATTCTTCTGTATAACTATCAGTTATTTCTTCGTGGCAGTTTTCAAAGCTTAAATATGTATGAGACACTTTCTTATACCAATCAAGCATATCTTTTTCAAAATTGTATTTACAATTTAATTCGATACTTGTAGATACAGGCATTCCAACATCAATGTCGCCAGAATTCCAATAATAATTAGTTAATTTTAATTGTGTTAGTTTAAAAGGAATATTATTTCTTTCTATTTTTAAATTTTCAGTAATAACATCTTCAAAGTTATCATTCATAATTACAACCTCCGATATTATAATTATAACACATACTTTATAATTTTTATCTAATAATTAGTCTTGTGTACTAAAAAAAGAAAAAATGCTTCGTTTTGAAACATTTTTTTACATATTTGTCTTTATTTTACATTTTCTTCTTTGAATTCATTTTTCATCATTTCAAAAATTTGTTTTCTTTCTTCTTTGGTATAAGGATCCTTTTGGCACTTAAATTTACTTAAATTCCATTTCCAAAAATTATATCCAAAATGTCTATCAACATATTTTTTATTGAATAACATTAAAGGGTCTTTGTATCTTGGTATGTAAATGTCAATCCTTTTTGTAGGTTTTTGGTAAAAATTTTTGTAGGTTTTTGGCAAAGTTAAATTGTAGTTTTAATTAGTTATTTTTTTGATGTTCAAAATTCTCTTGTACTAAATCTTTTATTCTATAAGATTTACCTTTAATATTTATAATAACAGAATGATGTACCAATCTATCTATTATTGCTGAAGCAATCGTTGTATCTCCAAAAACCTCTCCCCATTTTGAGATTGGTTGATTAGTTGTTATTATTGTGGGTTTGTTTTCATATCTTTTTGCTATTAGTTGAAAAAACATATTTGCTTCATCTTTTGTAATAGGTAAATATCCTCTTTCATCTATTATTAGTAACTTATATTTACAATAAAACTTTATTTTATTTTCTAATCTATTTTCTTTAAATGCATTATTTAAATTAGTTATTAAATCATTACAATTTATAAAATATACTGAATTTCTTTTTCTTGCTGCTTCAATTCCTATAGTCCTATAACTGGAGACTTTTCAATTCCAGAAAAAGGTATATATATAATTCATTGGTGGGTTAATGTTAAAAATAAAGGGAAAAATTGCGAAGATAAAGCACTAAGTATTGAATTTAGAAAATTTTGGCCAAATGTTGAATTAATTGCTCATTCTTCAACACATAATAAAGTTTCATGTTGTCAAACTGGAACAATTAATGGTAATGCCATTTTTGAAGCAACTGCAGGTGGAAGTTATAGATTTGTTAATGCTTCAGATGTTGACTTTGAACTAGTGCCAAATGATTTATATTCTGGATGTGTTTCTATAACTAGAATAAATTAAAAAAATATGGAATTATCCATATTTTTTTAATTTATATTTAAAGGTTCGTTATCTAATTCTTTATCAATCAACATTTCATGCATATACTCTTCTTCATTATTTAAAAATACTTGTTCTATTCTATCAACCCTACATTTTTCTGCTTTTATTATTGCTAATACTTTTTCAGTGGCTTCTTCTATTTCATCATTAATTACAACATAATTATATTTTGTTACTTCATTCATTTCTTGATATGCTATTTTAAAACGTTCTAATATTTTTTCTTTGGTATCTGTACCTCTACCAACTAATCTTTTTTTTAATTCTTTTAAAGAAGGTGGCATTATAAACACAAATAATGCTTCGGGGATTAATTTTTTTACTTTCATTGCACCTTGTATTTCTATTTCCAATATAACATCTTGTCCTTTATCCAAATATTCTTGAATATATTTTTTAGGAGTTCCATAATAATTATCTGCATATAATGCATATTCTAAAAAATAATCTTCCTTTATTTTCTCTTGAAATTCTTCTTTAGTATAAAAATAATATGTTTGTCCTTCTTTATCATTAGATCGCATTGGTCTACTTGTGGCAGAAATTGATAGCCACAAATTATTATTTTTTTCTAACATTTTATTTATAATTGTACCTTTTCCAGCGCCAGATGGTGCCGAAATAACTATTAATAATCCTTGTTTTTTGGTTCTTATCATAACATCTCCTTTTTTATTTATATTTTATCATAAAAAAAGAAAAAGTAAATTATTTTTTATATTCTAAAATTTTACTTTTTTCTTTAACTTGAGATTTCTTAATTTTTTCACTTTCCCATGAATTATCAAAAGGTCTTATATAAAATAATGTATTTTTATAACGATTTACTAAATTGCAATACTCATCAATTATTAATTTGCTAGGCCAATTCTTACTATATCCTAATTCATCATCACTTAAAAAAGTATCATGATTTTCAATATATTTAACCATTTGATTTTTATCCGTACAATCATAATTGCCTAATAAATGCATATACATAGCATATTCATCACGAATTTTTATATCTTCTTCAAATATAACTTCACCATATAAAAATAATCCATATTTTTTTAAACGATAAATTATATTGGGCCAAAATCGATAACCTTCACTTGGTAATCCGATTGACTTAGCAGCATCAAACCTAAATCCCATTACTCCACAATCAATTAACTCGTTTAGAAATATTACTATCATATCCTCAACATCTTTATGATAAACATTTAATCCTGGGAGATCTATACAATTATGAATAACATCTTGTCTATTTTTCCAATCTTTAACTTTTACTTTGTTTTTCCAATATTCTGGTTTCTGCAATTTTGAATCAACTTTTGGATGTGGTTTAAAATTATCATCTATCGCTGCTCCCATATGATTTATAACAACATCAGCAAATATTTTTATATCATATTTTGATGATTCAGCACATAATTTTATTAAATCTTCTTTAGTTCCAAAATAATTACCAATACTAAAACCTATCGGTTGATAAGACATCCACCATTCTTTTAAACCATCTTCCTTTAAAGGTTGAATTGGATTTATTTGAATTGCATCAAATCCTTGATCTTTAACTTTTTCTAAAATAGAAATTATATCACTCAATTTCCAATTATAACAATGTAAAATTCTCATACAACATACCTCTTTATTATATTATAACAATTATTTTAATAAAATTCACAAAATTTTTTATTTTCTACTTATATTAAGTACTATTCCAACACTACATAATGTAATTAATAAACTAGATCCCCCATAAGATAAAAAAGGTAACGTAACACCCCTTACAAGTTTTTTGGTAAACTAAAAAGATGGTTGCAAGTTTTTTGGTAAACAAAATTTTTGAAAAAAAATCACCTTATATATGATGTTAATTCTGGAAATTTAAAGTACAATTTAATATTATTATCATTATCAATTTCAACTTTTTCTACTAAATTAACTATCAATTCTCTACTCGTTTTTTTCGTTTTAAGAAATGATCTTACCGCAGTTTTACAACTTTCAAAATCAAATCTCTTAATTGTTGACTCAACTTTTTCTTTTTGTTCTAACAACTCTTTTTT
>CALVKO010000003.1 GCA_944332725.1 uncultured Bacilli bacterium | reverse complement strand
TTTTGGTTTTTATTTATGTAACATTTTCACTAATTATTAGTTATTAAAAAATGTAACATTTTTACTAATTATTCATACATTTTTATTAACTTTGGATTTAATTCAAGGATTTTTATTAACTTTCTACAACAAATTTACTAATATATCCAAAAAATTTGTTAACGCCTTTTTCAATTGTATCGGCAATTGAGTTAGATATGTTTAACCCTAATTGTGAAAATTTAGTTTGATAATTTTTATTAGTTTTTTCTAAATAATTTTCCAAATCGATATTTTTACCATTTTTAACATCTTCTTCAAATTGTTTTATTTGTTCTGCTGTTAATGTAACTTGTTCTTGTTTTTTATATTCATAATATCCATACTTATTACTTACAAACATCGTTAAAAATATTGCAAATAAAATAACAACCGTCGATCTAAATACTTTAGTTCTTAATTTAACTGGTTTCATTTTAATAGCTCCTTTATTGATTCAACTAATGCATCGATAGTATTTTCTACTTCATCAAAAGTATTATAATTAGCCCCCAATTCTAATAAGATTACATTTTCGTGTAAATCTTGATTAAAATCATCACTGTATCTATCATATATTCCTCTTGATAATCCCGGATATTTTTCATTAATTATATTATTAAATTTTTTAGCCAATTCAATATTAGGAAAATTTTTATTCATTACAAATAATATTTTCGCATAATTTTTATTATTAATTGTTACTGTTGATATACTTTTTGGAGTAGCATCTCGATGTAAATCAATTATTAAATCAAAATCACTTTGTTGTTTTAATTTGTTAGTTAAAAATTCTCTTGTGGCAACATAACTATATTTATAATCAATATTATGTTCTTTTATATAATCTGCTGCACTTCTTTCTTCAACCACAGTTGAAATACCTTCTTTATTAAGTTTTTCTTGTAATATTAGTGATGCTAGAACAATATTAGGATTCATATTGTATTCTTCATTTTTATCACCAACGAATCCCTCAGTTGGATGCGTACTATAAATATATATTCGTGGATCACTTACTACCATATTTTGAATATAAGAAAATGTTTGAACTGTATTATCATCATTATAAACAAATGATTTAGCTAAAATAGAAGTTGGTTGTTTTATTTCAATATTATTAAATGAACTTATAAATTCATATAATAAATTAGTATTTTTGTTTTCTTTAATCAAATGAGCATTAGAGCTTCCTAATATTTCATTGATAAAATCAGCATTACTATTTTTTAATTCAATATTACTAATGTCAAAATTGCAAATTAATACAATAAATAAAACAGGAAATATTATTTTTTTTAAATTATATCTTTTTTTTAATTTCATTCGTGCCATTTTATCACCCACTTTAATATATTAACTATTATATTACTTTAGAACTAAAGAAAATGTCAAAAAAAAGTTATATTTAATAACTTTTTTAAGAATGTTTTTCTAATGTTTCTAGTATCGGTGGTATCATTTGTTTTTTTCTTGATACAACATTTTTTAAATAGTGTCCTTGTTTTAATCTATCTAATTTATAACTTTCTTGAATTATATCATGAGCATTATCATTATATAAAATATAAGAACCATTATTGATAATATCAGTAATAAATAATGTAACAATATTATATTCTTGTTCATTACAAATATTATTTAATATATCGATATATTGTTCTTTTTCATTTAAAATATAATCTACATCTGTTGTAAACACTTGACCAACACCAATATTTTGATTGTCATAATTGAATTTTTTAAAGTCTTGAAATATAATATTTTCTTTTGTCATACCTTCTAAAGAAGAACCTGCTTTAAACATATCAAACCCATATGTTTGATAATTAACATCTGCTATTTTTTCAAGTTCCATAACTGCTTCTTTATCTAAACTTGTAGTTGTTGGTGACTTTAATAATAATGTATCAGATAGTATTCCTGATAACATAGCACCTGCCATATTTTGAGGAATAACTACTTTGTTTTCTTTATATAAATTATATATTATTGTATTAGAACTACCAACAGCCATATTTCTAAAATTAATAGGTAAAGTGGTGGCTAAAGTACCCAATTTATGATGATCCACTATCTCAACAATTGATGCTTCCTCCAAACCATCTACACTTTGTTCTTTTTCATTATGATCAACTAATATAACTTTCTTTGGCTTTTTTAAACTAGAAAGAGTTATTGGAAATAATCCTAAACAATCACCTTTTTTATTAATTACCGGATAATTAGTATGTTTAGTTTTTTCACTTAATTCTTTAAATGAAGTATAATAATCAGTATCTTGAATAGTTGTTGGTGAACTAAAAGCTACATTTTCAATATAATTAGATAAATTAATTAATTTTGTAGTATTAAATGTATCATAACTAGTTTTTATAATATTTACCTTATTTATTTTAGCGAGTTCATAATTATGACTTGATAATTCGCCATTACCAACTAAGATAATTAATTTAGCCTTTGAAGTAATTACATATTCTAAAATATTATTTCTATCTCCTATAATCAATATATCGTCAGCAGTAATTTTAATATTTTGAATAAAAGTTGTACTTCTAAAAGCCACAGCCATTATATTTCCTTCTATTTCATCATCAAATTTTAAAATCTCTTCACCATTTAAAGTATTTAAAATATTTTGATAAGAAGTCTTTAAATGAGTAAAATCACCTTGAATTAATTCTTTGGCTAATTCTTTTTGAGTAACTAATCCAACTAATTTTTTATTATCATCTACTATTGGTAAACCCGTTAAATCATTATGATTCATATAATTAAATCCAGTAATAATTGACTCTTTACCATTTAAATAACAATTTTTTTTATATTCAATATCTTTTATTTGTAATTTTACATCATTTAAATATTTTGGCTGTTTTAAATTAAAATAATTTAGTACATATTTTGTTTCCTTATTTATTTCCCCTAAACTCATCGGTTCAGTTTTCATGCCTAATTTATTTTTTAAATATGATAAACTGATACTAGCGCATATAGAATCTGTATCGGGCTTTCTATGACCAAATATATATGTTGTTTGCATACTACTCCTCCAATTCACTATATAGTTATATAATTTTTTTAAAAATTTGTCAAATTTAATAAAAAATATTAACTTAAAAATTAATATTCTTTATTAAAAATAATATAAAAATTGTAAATATAATAGTTAAAATAAAACCATTTATTCGCTCTACTTTTTTATCTTTATTAATGCCACAAGCCATAGATAAGAATATACCACTAATCAATCCACCAATATGGCCAGCATTATCAATTCCAGGTGTCATAAAACCTAAAAATAAATTTAATATAATAATTGGTATAATTTGACTTTGTAAAACATTACCTAAATATAATCTATAATGATAACCAAAATATAACATAGCGCCTAATAGTCCAAATATAGCACCACTTGCCCCAGCACTTATACCATTATGGAAACAAATCGATAATAGACTAGCAAAAATAGCACTTCCCAGATAAATTATAATATATTTTATTTTCCCAAAAAAATTTTCAATTTGAGCGCCAATTATATATAAAGCATACATATTAAATAATAAATGAAGTATACCAATGTGTAAAAAACTAGAAGTAATTAAGCGATAAAATTCGTGATAATTTAAAACTAATTCACGATGATTAGCGCCAAACATTAATAAAGTTAAACTATCTTCACTACCATTACCAAATAAATACATAGCAAGAAATACCATAATATTTATAAAAATTAAAGTATAAGTTACAATTGGTTTTTTAGGACCAAATATTTTTTCTGCTTCTTTAGCATCATTTTCTGTTTTTTTATTTATATCAGAAGTCAATTTTAAAAATAAAGTCATTCCTTCTTCCTTATAATCTAAAGTTTTATTTATGTCAGGAAAATATTCTAAAATATCATTATTTTTAACAACATCATTTAAATTTTCAACCTTTAAACAAGTAATATTGTCAACTTTTTTTTCATTATTCAAATGAACATTATCACCTAAATTTACAAAAATACTCAATGTTGGTATCTTTAAAGATAAAGTCTTTTTCTTAATTGATTTCATTATTTGTTTTGTTCTTAATACATCAAAATTTAATTGTTCATCATTATGAATATAATTAGATACTATCCTTATTATTTTATAATCACTTTCCAAATTTTCTAACCATATTTCGTTTTTTGCTCCATGTAGTATTACAGGATTATAATTTTTATCAGTGATAAAATAATGTAACAATTTAACAATTACTTCTTCATTTTTTTCTAAATTCATAATTCCTCCTCAAATTTATCTAATATGTCAATAAAACATTTTGGTAAATCACAACTAAATTCCATATATTTTTTTGTTTTAGGATGAATAAATCCTAGTTCTTTAGCGTGTAAACATTGTCCAGTATTATCAATTAATTTTCTTTTACCATAAACTGGATCATTAACTACGGGATGACCTATATAATTCATATGAACTCTTATTTGATGTGTTCTTCCTGTCTCTAATTTCAATTCGATTAATGTCGCAGTTTTATATCTTTTTAAAACTTTAAAATGGGTAATTGCTTCTTTTCCATTTGCCGTTACACTCATTTTTTTTCTGTCATTTGCATCTCTTCCAATTGGTGCATCAATTGTCCCTGTATCATTGTTAATAACTCCCCACACTAAAGCAATGTATTTTCGATGAGTAGTTTTTTCACTTAACTGTTTAGCTAAAAAATCATGTGCTTTATCATTTTTGGCTATCATTAATAGCCCCGTTGTGTAAGCATCAATACGATGAACAATCCCTGGTCTAAATTCACCATTATTTTTACTTAATTCTTTTGAATGATATAGTAGCCCATTAACTAAAGTATGCTTAGTATTACCAATAGCAGGATGAACTACCATTCCATTTTCTTTATTAACGACTATTACATCATCATCTTCATAAACTATGTCTAAATTCATATTTTCTGGTTCGGCATTAATCTGTTCTTCTTCTATTTCTGGTATTTCAATTATATCATTTTCTTTTACTATATAACTATTTTTTACTTCTTTACCATTTACTTTTATATTTAATTTATTTATTTTACTTCTACTTACATCTAATAATTTTGATAAATAAACATCTATTCTCTCATTACCATTTTCTACTTTGTATTCTTGCATTTTATCATTCCAATCATTAATAATATAACTCCTATAACCATAAATGAATCAGCAAAATTAAATATGGCAAAATTTAATATGTTAACATCAATAAAATCTATTACGTATCCATATAAAAATCTATCAATTAAATTTCCCAATATTCCACTTAATAATAAAGAATAGGTTATTATTTCAAAATTATTTAATTTTTTATCTTTTATAAAAAATATAAAAATTACATTTAAAGCAATTATTCCTAAAATTATAAATAGCCATCTTGCTCCTTCTAACATGCTAAATGCTGCTCCAGTGTTATGAACATAAGTTAAACTTAGTAAATTAAATAACTTTATACTTTCATTTACATTCATATATAAATTGACTAATCCTTTTGATATTTGGTCAATTAATAAAAATATTACACTAAATAGCAATAATTTTTTATACATAAAAAATACACATATTTAAATTAATAGAAATTTAAAACTATCAACTTAAATCCTTTCTATTATATTTTATTTATTAATAAAAATGGCGTCCCCGATTGGAATCGAACCAACGACCTACAGCTTAGGAGGCTATCGCTCTATCCTACTGAGCTACGAGGACACAACAATATTATAATACATTTTTCATAATTAAACAATCAAAAAAAGATAGAAAACTATCTATTTAATAAAATTAAGCAATAACAAAATTGATAAATTTGAAACATATCTTAATTTATATCCAAATTTAATGCCAAACTCAGATAAAGCAACTTTTTTATCATATAAACTAACTAACCAACTCTCTTTATGTTTAGGAACAACTAAATTTAGTGGAAACATATGACTTCTTATAATATCTGATTCTTTAGAATTTACATTAAATTTTTCCAATGCATTTATTTCTGCTTTCAAAGGATGCGTAAATGTAGAAATAAATTTTTCTTTTAAACTAACATTTTCACTATCAAAAAAATCATGTAATAATCCACCAATTGCTACTGATTTATAATCCATATTGTGTTTTTTAGCAAACTTATACGCTTGATAAGAAACTTTCAAAGAATGATCAAATCTTGTTATTCCATGATGCTCACATTTTTTTAAATTTATAAATTCTTCACTTTTTAGTATATGTTCAACTAACTTTTTGTACTCATTATCTAGTTCCATTATTTCACCCCGAACTATAACATTATATCATAGTTCGTAAAAAAAAAGAATAACTTTTGTCTAAAATTTATTCAATTTCTAAAGTTTTATTTTTAGGTTGTATTTGTATATACGTAATTCCATCATTGACAGTTAATTCTTCCCCATTTAACAATTTATATACAGTTTGACTTGCAGGACTCTTTTTCTCCCAAGTAATAGGAACTGCATAACCATTAGATATAAAATATCCTTTGCCACTACCTATATTATCTATTTCTTGTCGTCCATAACTATCCATACTATAATTATTTACTTGATAAGTTATAATATTTTTAGCAGCAAATGGTTCTCCAGTGACATAGTCTTTACGTAATGTATCACCGCTATATTTATTATAAACTTTATTAACAGCATCATATTTAAAAGTATTTTCTTGATAATCAGAATATTTAATATAAACACTATCTGCTTTAATAGCGCCTTCCATAGTTGATAAATCAATTTCATCAATACTATAATTTAGTAAAGGTTTTGATGTTGTTGTAGTTTCATAACCTCTTTTATTTGCTACTTTTAAAATATTTTCAATATTAATATAAGCAGTATGTTCTGTTGGAACACCGTTTGCTTTTAATTCTTCATCACGCCAAAATCCACTATCTACCATACCATTAACATTATCAATATTTAAATTATTAATATCTGATTCTGCTTGTGGACTCCAACCAAAATGTGTATATATTGCATCATTTTCTTGAGCATAATCTAAAAAATAATGTCTTGAACTTCTTACAGTTCCAATAGTTGCAGTATCTTTATCCTTAAATACAGCCATCATACGCGTAATACCACCTTCGACAACTATTTCATAAACTAAATAAGCGTCATTTAAACCGGTTTGATAAGGTTGGGCTGTTTTGTGATTATTAATCATAACTGCTATTGGCCTAGTATCAGATTCTAAATCTAAAATTTGTAATTTTTTTTCAACTATCGGTGCTGGTTCTTCAGTTTTTTCTTCTTGTTCTAATTTTTCATCTTTATTAAAAAATATAAAATATACTCCGACACTAATTAATAAAACAAATACTAAAAATACAGATATAATTCTACCCCATCTTAATTTCATAAACATACTCCTTAATTAAATGGTGCTGGAAATAGGACTCGAACCTACGACCTACGCGTTACGAATGCGTTGCTCTACCAACTAAGCTATTCCAGCAACTATATTAATTATATCACATTAATATTTAAAAAAAGACATAAATTTTTAATGTCTTTTTATTTAATATCAATATCGTCAATAGTATGTCTATTGCCATATACTTTAAATTGTAAATCAAATACTTCATCATAATTGGCTATTTTGTTTTCTTTTAAATTTTCAATACAGTCATTATACCAATCAATAAAACCTTTATTTTGAGAACTTAAAATTATTTTATTATTAGATTTGTTTTCATTTACATTAACAAAATTTTCATTATAAAATACTTCAATTATGATTTCATTATCATCTAAATCATTATCAATAATAGTTTCGTAATCACCATCTAAATATAAATCTGTATTATTTTCTATAGTATAATTGTATTTTAATACATCATCATTATTATACTTAATATATTGAATATTTTTGTAAGTATTAAATGATAAAATTGTACCTATAGCAAATAAAATAATAGATATTAAAAATGGATAAAATTTAAAAGATATTTTTTTACTAAATAAATTAGATAATTGATTAGAAATATAACCAAAGAAAACTAATAAACTAAGTAAAATAAATAAAACGCCAAATAAATCAATACCAATTATTAAATAATAAATTGTAAAACAAATAGCTATAGCAATACCTAAATTAACAAAAATTAAAGGTAAAATTATAAAAATAAATATAAAAATTTTGGCAATTTCTTTTAAAATATTTGTTATATCTTCTTTTTTTACAGTTTCTTCTTTTAATTCTTTAACTTCTACTTTTTTCTTTTTTTTTACCTCTTTTTTTACTTCAACTTTATTATTTTTAAACCATTTAATACTTATTAATACACATACTACAAAATATAAAAGCCAAATCAACATCCCCCATAAAATAGTTAAAATAATATCTAAAGGGAAAAATATAATATCTAATATATTATGACCTAAAGCATAAATAACTAAAAATGGTATACTTATAATTGCTAAAATAAATAATAAAACTACCGCTTTAATTAAAATTTCAAATATATATTCTAATGATATATTATCTTGTTTTTTAAATTCATTAATAATACTTTGCGTAAAATTAGATAATTTATTTGCACTATCTTTAATAAAATCATTAAAATCAAATTTTGATTCTTCATTAGTATATTTAGGATTTATTTTATATGCTTTTAATATTTCTTTACACAATTCATCAATATTACCAAAATCATTAATAGCCTCTTCCTCAGTTTTACCATCTTTTATTTTTTCATCAATTATTTCACTATATTCATCAATAATATCTTTAACTTCATTTTCATCTAATATTTTTAAATTTTTCTTTAATTTACTAATAAAACTATTTTTATTCATTTTTCATACTCTCCTTTATAAATTTATTAACACTATTAGCAAATATCTTCCAGTTATCTCTTAAAATTTCTAATCTCTGCTTACCTAAAACTGTTATTTTATAATACTTTCTTGCCGGTCCTTCAGTAGAATCAACTAAATATGTTTCAAAATATCTTTCATTAGTTAATCTTTTTAATAAAGGATAAATTGTTCCGTCATTAACATCAACTACTTTTGAAACTTCCATAACCAGTTCATATCCATAACGATCTTTTTTATTTACAGCTAATAAAACAATTAACTCTAAAACTCCTTTTTTAAATTGTGTGTTCATATCTCACCTCTAAAATAATTATATATTAACTATCTTGTATTGTCAAGTACTAAATATTAAAAAATAGTATATATTATACTATTTAAATAAACTTAATACTTTAGTTTTAACTTTTTCTAATTTTTCACGCTTATCTTCTTGTTTAATAAATTTATCAATTTTTTTATCCATTTCTTGTCTAAATTCTTCACAAGTTACTCCTGCCCTTATAATAGTTCCATCAAATAGCATTACTTTAGTTCCTTTTTTTACTGTTATAAATTGAGCATTATCACCGCTACCAATCATTACTCTTACATATTCTTTATCTTTCATATAAAAAACTCCTTAATTATAATTTAATAAGTATACATTCTTAATACAAATATTTCTTTTTTTATTTCATCAACTTCATAAAACAAACGATGTTGATAACTTATTCTTCTAGAACAACACCCTGTCAAATTACCTTTTAATTTTTCATAATTAGGCGGTGTTTGATACGGATTTATCGAAATTAAATCAAGTAGTTCTTTCGCTTTATACTCAAGTCCTGCTTGTTTTAACAATTTTTTATCTTTATCTGCATATTTGGAAAAAATTATTTTATATTCTACCATTCTTCACCCTTATTATAGATACTACATTTAGTTTTATCTTCTTTACGAGCATCTTCTATTGTATCAACAAAACCTGGTATAGAATTTAGATAAATTGTTTCTTCTATATCTCTCCAGTCACTTTCAGATAATAAAACAGCATTTTCTCCTTTATTATTAATAATATTAATAGGATTAAATCCTTTGTTTACATCAGATACTAATTGAAACAGATTTTGTCTTGCATTTGTAATGTTAATTGTATTCACATTAATCACCTCACATACATTATAACGTACTTTTTAATGTACGTCAGTTCTTATATTATTTTATGCAATTAATAATTAAAAATAACATTTATTTTATTATTTTTTTACTACCATATTTTTCAATAATAATATTGTTAAACATTATAGCAAAAACATATAGGGCAAATTTTGGAATTTCCGAATATTTTATTTGAATTATTATAAAATTGAATGATAAAACTTTCATCAGTTCTAGTTATACTTAATTTATTAGCGTCTTTGTATTCACCATAACTTTCACTTAACCAAACAAATTGATTATCATTTAACATTTTATCATATGGTTTATCATTCTTTTTTATATCTATAAATAAATGTTCAAAATAAATATACAATTCATTATCTTTATCTATAATAAATTGATTATTATTATGATAATTAAACATTGTAAAATAAAAATCCATACCTTCAAAACTCATTTGCATTTCATCATTACTATTTAACAATTTAATTGTATATTTATTATTTTCAAAACAATATAATATTTTCATAATTTTACCTTTCTATCAAAATAACTTTAGATATTATAATAATTATCAAATTATAAACCATTTTTAAAGTTTGATAATTATTATTTTTATATTTATTTTGTATTTTTTTTAATATATTACATAAAATATAATTGACAAAGTATTATTATTTTGATAATATAATGTCAGTGAGTGAGTAGTTCGCTGAGTAACTGAAGGGTGCGATTAATTCACACCAGCAAGCTTGCCTTGTGGGTTCCTTCAGTCAGGGGAAAGCTCACTTTTTTATTTAAATAAATAATTAATTAAATTTTTTAATTCAGTTGAATTACTATCATTTGGAACTAATTTTAAACCATAGCTTAAAACATTACTTCCTCTAGAATATAACTTATGTTGTATTTTTTTTATATAATCAAAATGATTTTCATCATTATATTTTAACGCTTGAAATAATGCACTACAACAGCAATCTGCTAACTGAAGCATCTTTTTTCTTTCGTTAGGTATTATTTTAATTTGTTTTATACATTCTACATCAATGTTAAATTTTTTATGATTTTTATCACTCAAATATTTACTAAGATTTTCCTTTGATAAATTTCCTCTTGAACTAATATTTATATTAGCAACGCCATTGATATCATTCATATACCAACATATTCTTTCATATAAATATCCACTAAAGTAATTGTATATATTGTTTGATGGAATAAATTGGATGCACTTCGTATCAATTATTACATTTATTATTTTTATATCAAGTTTACCAACAATATCCATTATCATTTTTTTATTAGGCATTCCTTTTAATAAATTCCAATATAATTGATTTTTAATTGGCATTTCCAAATTTTGTTTTATTAAATCTACAAATTTTGATATTTCTAAATCTTTTTCTTTGTTAACAATAATCGCAGTTAAGATAAAATATTTAGAACCTTTATTTATTCCTTCATCACCTGATTCATCAATATAAACATTGTATTCTGCTTTTTCTTTCATAAAGTCACCAACCTATTTCCTTAATTTGGTGCACAGAAAGGGACTCGAACCCTCACGAATCACTTCACAAGCACCTCAAGCCTGCGTGTCTACCTATTCCACCATCTGTGCAAATAAAACTAGAAATTATCTAGTTTTACTATATATTAAATTATTCTCAATACAATAAGGTACTACTTCATTTTTTAAAGTATTAGATAATAAATTTATATCATCATTAATACCAAACCACATAAATTTTTCTATTTCTAAAGAAGTTTCTAATTCGCCTTCTAAAACGCCATCGTATTTGAATATATGCATATGAATTTTTTTTGTTGGATCGCTTGTAGCAATTTCAATAAAATCCATAACTGGCATAATCTTACTTTCATCAAATACAACTTTAGTACCTAATTCCTCATGACATTCTCTAATGGCTGCCTCTAATATTGTTTCTCCTTCTTCAACTGCACCGCCTACCATTTGAAAAGTCGGTCTTTTTCTTGGTTTATCAATCAATAATTTACCATCTTTAAAAAACATTGTTCCTACTACATTTAACATAATTATCATCCTTTCAAAGCCTTAAACATTTTACGCCATAATTTATCTGAAGAATAATTTAAAATACCTACTTTATATATTTTTAAACCATATTTAATTAATAAATAGATAACTACTATCATCAATACCATAGAAATTAATACATCAATAACCGTAAATTCACCCATTACTAATAAAGATGGACTTAATATAGCAGATATAAAAGGAACATATCCTAAAATATTAATTATAATAGATCCTTTAAAACCGCCTGCTATAATAGCTAGATAGTAACCTAATAAACTAATTAACATAATAGGTGTTTGTAATTGTTGGAAATCTTCAGTGTTAGTAGTCATACTTGCTAAAATACCCGCTAACAAAGAATAACCGATAAAAGTTAAAATCATAAGTATTAAAACTAAAGGTATAATATATTTTAATGATGAAACAAATGATGGTGTAAATAATTCATTCATCATACCTGTAACTTGATTAAATACATCGCCAATACCTGAAGTATCAGAAAAGAAACTTCGAGATATAAATCCTAAAAATCCATACAATAATAATAAACTGCCTTGAATTAAAATAAATAAATTGCCTGCAATACATTTACTAAAGAAATGAACTTGTGGTGATACATTACCAATAATTATTTCCATACCACGTGTTGTTTTTTCATCATTTACTTCTGCACCAATCATTTGGACTAAAAATATTACTAACATAAAAAATGGTAATATAATTACTGGAAAAACAGCGCTCATAATCATTTCCATATTTTCTTCAGTAGAATCTTTTTCTTCATCTAAAACTGTTCTTTCAATAGTAACTGGTGTATTTAAAGCAAGTAATTCTTCTTCACTTATCTCGAATTTTTCAACTGCTAAGTAAGTTTTAACTGAATTAACTGCACTATTAATTAAAGTCATATTTAAAGTATCAACAAAACCATGTGTTATCATTGAAACTTTAATAATATTTTCTTCATCGTAATCAAATACTAAAGCAATAGAATCTTTTTCGTCTTCATTATTTTTTATTTCTTCAGTTATTTCTTCTTTTGTTTTATCATATTTAATTACTTCATATTTACTATCTTCTGTTAGTTTAAATCCAGCATCAATACTAGACTTAAATATATCGTAAGTATTAGTGTTATCGATTACATAAATTTTAGTAGTTTTATCAAAATCGCCACCAAAGAAAGTGATAATATGATCAATATTTGCTACTCCTACTATTAATATTGCTAAAAAGATATTTGCTAAAACAAACCATTTGGTTTTAATTTTTCTCTTTAAACTCATATTAATTAAAAATTTTAATTTATTTTTCATATGATTCACCTACTTTTGCTACAAAAATTTCATTTAAAGATGGTTCTTCAACCGAAAATTTTGTTATGTTGTCACATTTACTAACATATTTAAATACATCTTTAACTATATCTTGATTTTCTATCTTTACCTCATATTCATCTGCTTTTTTAGTAACTGCTGCTACACCATCAATCTTTTCAATTTCTTTAACATCAATATCACCTTTAACTAAAATATTTTTTTTGCGATATTGTTCTTTTATTTTTTTTAGTTCACCTGATAAAACTGATTTACCATTTAATAAAACTACTAACTTTTTACAAAATAATTCGACATGTTCCATTCGATGTGATGAAAAAATAATCATACTTCCTTTTTTAGACATTTCGACTATTTCTTTTTTGAATAATTCAACATTAAATGGATCTAAGCCACTAAAAGGTTCATCTAATATTAATAATTCTGGTTCATTTAAAATTGCTGTTATAAATTGTACTTTTTGTTGATTACCTTTGGATAATTCTTTTATTTTTTTATCTAAATATTCTGGTATTTCAAATTTTTCTAATAATTCTTTAGTTCTTTTAATTATATCTTCTTCTTTCATTCCTTTTAAAACACCATAGAAGATACATTGTTCTTTAACTGTTAACTTAGTTAACAAACTTCTTTCTTCAGTTAAAAAACCAATTTTATCAGTAATATCATAATCTATTTTTTTACCATTTAAAGTAATATTACCTTTAGTAATATCAAGTAATCCCATAATCATTCTAAATGTTGTTGTTTTACCAGCACCATTGACACCTAACAAACCAAATATTTCTCCTGGTTTTACTTCAAAGGACAAATTATCTACTGCTTTAAAATCACCATAATATTTTGTAACTCCATCTACCTTTAACATTATAACCACCTCGTATTATTAACTTTTTTTAATTTATCATTTTCATATTCGTTATACGTTTTAATTAGTTTTCTAATTACTCGTTCATAATTATCATATATATCATCTTTTAATTTTAATTGAACATATTTATAAAAATCTTCTTTATCAGTATATAAATTCATAATATTATCAACTTTAATTTTACTTTTTTCACTTTTAATATTAAAAACATATTCTTGATAATAATCGATTAATAACTTAGAAATGATATCATTTTCTAAATATAAAAAATTTACTATTTTATCGTAATGTTTACAACAATTAATCGTTATCATTTAATTATAAACCTTACTATATCATTATAAGTTATTACAACCATTAAAATCATAAGTAAAGCAAGTCCTACAGCATGAATTGTATTTTCAATCTTAACATTAATTGGTTTTCTTCTTATTTTTTCTATTATTAAAAATAATATTCTACCACCATCAAATGCTGGAATTGGCAATAAATTAATAAATCCAACATTTATACTTAAATAACCTGTTAAGTAAACTAAATTAATTAATCCTGCTTTAGCAGATTCACCGACAATATTATAAATTCCAACTGGTCCCGATAAATTGGATAAACTAAGTTTTCCAGTAATTAAATAAGTTATTACTAAAAACATTTGTTCAATTAAACTAAAAAATTTACTAAAGCCATATTTTATGCCTTCAAAAAAGCCATATTTAACTGTTGAATCTAATGAAAAGCCATATGAATAAGTCCCTTCATTTTCAACTGGAACAATACTTATTTTTTCAATTTTTCCATCTCTTAATACTTCTAATTCTAAAGTTTTTCCATATTCCATCTGATATTCGATTAACAATCGATCAATTGTATTAATTTTAACTCCGTTCATTGTTTTAATTATATCACCTGCTTGTAGCCCTGCTTCATAACTAGGACTTTCAACTGGAACTTGTGATATAATTGGTTTATTATTAGGATTACCATTGATAAAACCAATAAAAATTAAAATAACTAAGGCTAAAATAAAATTAAACATAACTCCTGCTACAATAGTTAAAAATCGTTGTAACCAAGTTTTAGATTGTAATTTTTTATCTTTAGGGACGTCTTCATCGTCTTCTACCCCTTCACCAGCCATTGCACAGAAACCACCAATTGGAAATAACCTAATACCATATTCGGTTTCATCATTTTTTCTTTTAAACATAAATATTCTAGGTCCCATTCCAATACAAAATTCATATACATAAATACCTGCTTTTTTAGCAAATATAAAATGACCTAATTCGTGAATAAATATCGTAATACTTAATACTAAAATAAAATATATTAATGTCATAATTCCTCCTATAAAAAACTAATAAAATAGATAAACGCCAAAGATGCAAATATAACACTATCAAACCTATCTAAAATACCACCATGACCTGGCATAATATTAGAAAAATCTTTAATTTTATAATTTCTTTTAATTTGAGAAAAGAATAAATCACCTAATTGTCCAATTATTGATAAAATTAAAGTGATAAAAATTAATAAAAATATATTTATATCTTGATTAATAAAGAATAAATAAAATAATATACTAATTAAAACACCAAAGAAAGCACCACCTAAGCACCCTTCCCAAGTTTTATTAGGCGATATTTCATTAATTTTATGTTTTCCAAATAATATTCCTATCGATTGAGCAAATGTATCCGTCATAATAGTTATTAAGAATATATAAATAAAATAAAGCAAACTCATATTTCTTATTATTATTAAAGTAGCAAAGCTTAAATCTAACAATATTGTTACCCCAATTAAATAAAAACATTTTTGAACATTAAAATCTTTATTTTTATAATTTCTTAATAATAAACAGCCATATATTAATAAAATAATACCTAATACTTTAAAATCTAATATTTTGTCTAAACTATTTTCATTAATACTTGCACCTAACAAAAATAAATAAGATATATAACATACTAAACGATTCCAATAATTTTTAACTAACAAATCTAATATTTCTTTAAATGCCAAAAGTGCTATTATTACCGCTAAAAAATAAAATGGAATGCCACCTTTATAAACTAAAGGAATAGCAATTATCAAAGCAACAATTGCACTAATTATTCTTTTTTTCATAATTAATTCCTCCAAATCTTCGATCTCGATTGCTATAACTTAATAATGCTTTATCAAATTCATCACTATTAAAATCAGGAAACAAAACATCAGTAAAATAAAATTCAGCATATGCGGATTGCCATAACATAAAATTACTTAACCTTAATTCTCCACCAGTTCTTATTAATAAATCTAAATCAGGTAAATCGTTATATAAATATTTTTTAAAAATTTTTTCATCTATTATATCTATATTTAGATTATTATTTATAACCTCTAAATTTATTTTTTTACATGCATCAACTATTTCTGCATGAGAACCATAATTTAAACAAAAATTCAATATGCCACTTTTATTGTCTTTTGTTTTACATGTAATATCATCAATAATATCTAATATTTCTTTTTTTAACGGTTCTCTTCTTCCAGAAAAAACTATTCTTATGTCTTTTTTACTAAAAATTTTAAAATCATTTTTAAATTTTTTAACAAATAAATCCATTAAATAATTAACTTCTTCATCACTTCTTTTAAAATTTTCAGTTGAAAAAACATACAAACTTAATACTTTAATTCCTTTATCAAATATATATTGACATAGATTATCTAAATTTTTAGAACCTGCCAAATGACCTTCACTTCTTTTTTTTCCCTTTTTGACAGCCCATCTTCCATTACCATCAACTATAATGCCTACGTGATTAGGTATCTTCACATTTATCACCTAATTAATATTATATTATAAATCAAATATTAATACAAGAAAAAAGAAGATAAATCTTCTTAAAATGAATCATTAAAATGAATCAATATTAATTTTAACTTTTTTTAATCCATTAGCATATGACGAAGCTTGAACGATAGTTCTTATAGCATTAGCAATAATACCTTGTTTTCCTATTACAGAACCAATTACACTGCTATCTACTAATACTTGAATAGTAATGTATTCTTCATCATCTTCAAATTGTTTAACAGATACCATGTCAGGATCAGTTACAACACTTTTTACTAAAAATTCTGTTAATTCAACTAAATTCATAATTATTCTCCTTTTGTCATTTTAGACTCATGGAAACTTTTTAAAATACCTTGTTTTTTGAATAAAGCTCTTACGGTATCAGTAGGAATTGCTCCTGTACTTAACCATTTTTGCGCTAACTCTTGATTAATTTTAATTTCTGCTGGTTCAGTAATTGGATTATAATAACCGATTTCTTCGATAACTTTACCATCTCTTTTACTTCTAGAATCAGCAGCTACAATACGATAAAATGGTCTTTTTTTAGCACCCATTCTTTTTAATCTTAATTTAACAGCCATCATTAATCACTCCTTTTCTTGAATAATTGTAACATAAAACTTAAAAAGTGTCAACTATTTTTGGTTGACACTATATATAATTTTCATTTATTTCGTCTAATTCTTTATCTATATCATCATCAACTATATCTTCCCAAGGTTCTTCATCTTCTTCAATAGCTATTTTTACTTTTGTTTCTCCTACTATTTCAACACCTAATTCTTTTTCAATATCAAATGAAATTTGATTATTTTCTAATATATTAACTCCTAAACAAGTTGGTTGACTTAAGGTTCTTACAATTATATCCGTATCACTGCTTAAATCAGCATTCTCTTTTAACTTTACATTAAATAAATCGTTATATTCTATTTTTTGATTAACAACTGTTGTTTTAGAGTCATTTTCATAAGAATACCAAATGTTTACATCAAATGATCCATCAACACCTATTTTATCTCCTGTTTTGTATCCTTTGAATTTATGGTTAATTATCCAACATCCTAAAATTGTAGTTGGTTGATCACTAGTAGTTATTTTATAATTATTCTTAAAATATTTTTTTCCTTTACCAATAACTGCCTTAGTGACTATTTCTTTATATAAAGACACAATATCACCTCTCATTTTAATATATGCAATAAATATTTATTAGTACATAAAAAAAGAGAAATTAAACTATTTCTCCATCCATGCTCCATGTTTTAACCGAAGTTATTTTCACATTTACAATTTTACCTAAGTAACTACTATCTGCTTTAACATTTACTAATTTCATTGTGTCGGTATATCCTTTTAAATAATTACCATTTTTACTACTATAGTCTTCTAATAATACGGGAACTATTTTATTTAAGTATTTATCATTATTTTCTTTTGAGTATTTATTTACTAAATTATTTAAAATATGTAATCTTTCTTCTTTTTCTTCTAAAGATATGTCATCCTTCATACGACATGCTGGAGTTCCAATTCTAGGTGAAAAGATAAAAGTAAATGCACCATCATATTTACACTTATTAACTACATCTAATGTATCTTGAAAATCTTCTTTTGTTTCGTTAGGAAAACCAACTATAATATCTGTTGTAATAGAACAATTAGGTATTTTAGATTTTAATTTATTATATAATGTTAAATATTGTTCTTTAGTATATCTTCTTCCCATTAATTTTAATATTTTATCAGAACCAGATTGTAATGGTAGATGAATGTAAGGCATAACATTTTTATATTTACTTATTACATCTATCATATCATCATTAAAATCCCAAGGATGGCTAGTTACAAACCTAATTCTTTCAATATTAGTTTTTGCTACATCTTCTAACAAATTAGCCATATTATAATCAATATTTAAATCTTTACCATAAGCATTAACATTTTGTCCCAACAAAGTAACTTCTTTATAACCATCTTTAATTAAATTATTTACTTCATCAATTATATATTCTGGTAATCTACTTCTTTGTTTTCCTCTTGTATAAGGAACTATACAATAAGTACAAAATTTATCACAACCATACATAATATTAACCCAAGCCTTATATTTGCTATCTCTTTTAACTGGCATGTTTTCGATAACATCGCCTTCAATAGAAAACACATCAATTTCTTGTTTATTTTGTGATTTTTCAATTATATTAGGCAAATCATAAATATTATGGGTTCCAAAAACAAAATCAATCCATTTATATTTATCTAGAATTTCTTCTACTATCACTTCTTCTTGAGCCATACAGCCACCAAAACCAACCATAACTTCTTTAGTTTGTTTCATATGTTTAATTCTACCTAACAATCCAAATACTTTATTATGAGCATTTTCTCTTATGGCACAAGTATTTAAAATAATTAAATTAGCATCTTCCATATTATCAGTATTAATATAACCCATATCTTCTAATATTGCTTTAATATTTTCTGAATCGTGTTCATTCATCTGACATCCATATGTTTTTACATAATACATTTTACCTTTACCTAACAATTTTTGTTCTTCAGTTATTTTATAATTTTCTAATATACTAACCTTTTCTTTTGTCCTTTTCCTTGCATTATTCAAATTTGGTAGATTCATTAAAATCACTTCCTAGGTATAAATAATATCATATTTATTAAATTATTTCAAGAAAAAAATTGTAACTAAATACAATTTAAACTTCTTGAATCATAATTAAAATAATTGGTTTTGACTCTGTTTGTTGATAGAAATAATTACCTACTTTATCTCTTATTTCATTTTTAGTTTTACCATAGTCAATATAAGATACTTTAGTATTATTTTTAATTATTTCTAAAGACATATTACTTGCTTCTTTTATTAAATCAATATTTTCTTTAACATAAACAAATCCCTTTGTTACAATTTGTGGTCCAGATAAAATTTGTTTAGTTACCTTATCAACAATAGCGATGATTAAAACAATACCATTTTCTCCTAACATTTCACGATCTTTAATAACTAAATCACCAACATCGCCTAACGTTTTACCATCAATCAAAATATCATCAACTTTAACAAATTCTTTATCATCAGTTAAATTGCCATTAACAAAAGTTGCAACTTCACCATTTAATTTAAGAATTATATTTTCGTCTTTCATCCCCATTTGTTTAGCAACTTCACTGTTGGCAACTTGATGACGATATTCACCATTAACAGGGAAATAATATTTTGGTTGTAATAAATTTAGCATCAACATTAAGTCTTCACTTGAAGCATGCAAAGAATTGAATTGTTTACTTGACATAGTTATTAGGTTGCATCCTTTTTTAGCAATATCATCAAATAACATCGTCGCACTTTTTTCCATACCATCATATACTGGTGATGCAAAAATAATAGTATCATCTTCAGTTAAAGTTATAAATTTATCATATCCTTTAACAATTCGTTTTATATTAGAAAATGGTTTTTCTCGTTCATCTGAAACTATAATAATTGAATCTTTTTCTAAATGATGAATATTACCAATTCTTGATTTATCAAAATTAATATATCCATCATTAATTGCTTTTATTAAATTAGTTTCCAGTCTTTTTCCTAAAATAATAATTTTTTTATTGGCTTCTGTAACAACATTTAATAGTTCTTGAATTCTAAATATTTGACCTTGTAATATATTAACTAAAATTCGATTATGACTATTGTTTATAATCTCTCGCAAGAATTTATAACTTCTATGTTTAGGTGAAGTATATCCTATTTTATCAGCGTATAATGATTCACTTAGTAAACATAACACACCTTGTTTTCCAACATAAGCAAGTTTGCCAATATCCGTTTTATAGTTTCCTGTCATGGCGGAATCAAAAACAAAATTTCCTGTATAGAAAATAGCGCCATCTTTTGTATATAGTACATATCCTACACTATCAGGAACAGAATGCGATAAACTTATAGGGAAAATATAATTTTTACCAACTTTTATCTTTTTATGTGGTTTTATTTCAATTAAATTGGCTTTCATTTTTTCTTGTGTTAATTCTTCATTTAATAAATCCAATGTAAATTTAGTACCAAATATTTTAACATCTGGTAAATCATATAACATATCAGGAATCGCGCCAATCTGTTCATCATGTCCATGTGATAAAAATATTCCCTGAATTTTATTTTTATTTTTAATTAAATAGTCATAGTTAGGAATAATATAATCAACACCAAGCATCTTATCGTCAGCGTATTTTAAACCTGATTCAAATATATATAATTCATCATCAACATTTACAACATACATATTTTTACCAATTTCATTTAAACCACCTAATGCAAATATTTTAATCATTTAATTACCTCCTTTCATTTAAAAAGACTAATTAATTATATCAAAAAATAATGAATTAGTCTAGTTCTTAAAAATTAATGATTTAATTTTTTCTTTTTCTCTTTGCTTATTTATATCATTAACTGCTTTCTTTGCTAATCTAATTGACATAAATGGTTTTATGTATTTAGAATTAAAATTAGATAGTGGTTCAAAATTAATATATCCATCATTAGTATTTCCAACATCTATACTTGGACAATCAAATACTTCTTCATAATCATATAAAGATGTAGTAATTGGCTTATATATTTTATTGTCAAATAAATTCAAATATCCTGCAAATTTTCCATCTTGATCTGCCATCCAAATAAATATGCTTTTTTCTTTTTTTATATCAAAATGATGAATAATAGTTGTCGATTTATATATACCACCATAGACAAATTCTAAAGTTTCATCAACAAAATCAGCTACATAAATATCATTTAAAGGTATTTTTTCAAACATAAAATTTTCCTTTCTTTTTTTAGGGGGGATTTTAAGTATATCACACAAAAAAAATAAGTGTCAATAAAATTGGAATAATTTACCAATTTATTGACAACTTACAATAATTGCATCATCACCGATAGTTTTTATTTGACTCCACTTAATTTCTTCTTCATTTTTTGAAGTAAACATTGAAATTAAAAATTTTGTTTTTTCAACTATTAAACATTTAACAGTTCCATTTTCAATTATTACATCTACAATATTACCAATTAATTTACCTTCAGTAGTTATTATATTTTTTGATTGTAATTCACTTAACCGCATAATTTCACCTATTAAAATTTATGATTATTTTAATATTTTTTTCATATTATCTAAACAATTTTTTTCTATTCTTGATATCTGTGCTTGAGATATCCCAATTTCTTCAGATAGTTCCATTTGCGTAATTCCTTCAAAATACCTTTTATAAATTATATATTTTTCTTTATCTTTTAGTTTGTTTAAAGCTTCTTTTAACATAATACTCATATCCTGCCCTATTTTATCCTTTTTATCAGCAATTTGTTCTTCTAAATAGATAGTATCACCACCATCACTATAAATAGGTTCGGACATACTTACCGCATCTTTAACCGCTTCAAAAGCCTGTATAACTTCTAATTCATTTAATTCTAAAACATCAGCTATTTCCTTCATTGATGGTTCTCTATTTAATTTATTAGTTAACTCTTCTTTTGCTTTTAAACCTTTATAAGCTATATCTTTTAAATTTCTAGTAACTCTTAATGAACTATTATCCCTTAAATATCTTTTAATTTCACCTAATATCATCGGAACGGCATATGTTGAAAACTTAACTTCATGAGACAAATCAAAATTATCAATTGCCTTAATTAATCCAACACAACCAATTTGAAATAAATCATCTAAATTATCTGTTCGATTGTTATACTTTCTTAAAATAGATAAAACTAACTTTAAATTACCATTAATTAATTCGTCTTTAGCAGACTTATCACCATTTTGATATTTTTTAAATAATTCAATCATTTCTTCATTACATAAAACTTTAATATTCGCAGTATTCACGCCACATATCTCTACTCTATGACGTGCCATAAAAAATCTCCTTTCATATCAATTATGATATAAAAAGAGATATTTAATACAATTATTTTATAAAATTACCATCTTTCATAATTAATTCATCATCAGCATAAACTTCTAAATCAGAAGTTCCTATCATAAAATCAACATGAGTATTACTTTTATTAACTATATTAAAATCAGGTTCTTTAATGCATTCTAAATAACTTGATCCTAGTGCTAAATGACAAGCAGCATTTTCATCATATAAAGTTTCATAAAAAACTAAATTAGATCTAGATATTGGTGAATCATAATCAACTAATGCAACTTCACCTAAATATTTAGAATTTTCATCATATTCTATTATTTGTCTTAATGTTTCTTTGCCTACTTTAGCATCAAAATTTATAACTTCACCATCCTTAAATTCCAAATAAAAATCTTCAATTAAACTACCATTATATACTAATGGTTTAGAACTATAAACAATTCCATTTACACCATATTTATAAGGTGATGTGAATATTTCTTCCGTTGGCATATTAGCAATCGTTTCTATTCCATTTATAATAGTATTTCCTCCTGCCCAAATATGATTTTTAGGAAGTTCTATTGTTAAATTAGTCCCTAAATTATTTTTAAATGTCAATTTTTTATATTGTTTATTATTCATATATTCACATTTTTGACTATTCAAATTGATTTTATTATCCCATTCTAGGATAGGATTTTCTTTATCAATTAAACACATTTTATAAATTATATTCCATAATTTATTGATATTATCTTCTTCATTAGGAAATAATTTGTCAGCCCAAGTCTTAGTTACTACCGAAGCAATACACCAAACTATCTCATTTTTTAACTGTCTTTCTTTATAAATTGGTTTAGTTTCTCTTACTAATTTCGCACTATAATCCAATTTATCATTATCTATACCACTAAAATCTTCATAAGCATAAAGCATTAAAAAACAAGCATCCTTTTTGGCATATTCATCAAATATCCTTTTATTAAAAAAATTACTATTTTTTAATTGCTCTTTACTTAAATTTTTTAATTGCAATTTTTTTAACTCTTCATCTTCAAAATCAATATAAATATCCTCGACACCAATTTCATAAGCTTTTTTAACTAATACCCTTACAAAGTCATAAACTTCAATTGGACATGATATTAATAAAGGTTGATTAGATATATTTAGACATCTTTTTAATAACAATTCTGCATATTTTTCTTGCATTTTATCACTCTCCATATTTATTATATCCCAAAATGATACATTTTAATTATTTTTTTTTAATATAATTAATTAGGTGATTATTAATGTATAAATCAAATTTACCATATCCTGATATTAAAGTTGAAAAAGAAAATATTGAATATGCAAGATTATTATCATATCCTTATGCGGGATTAGTAAGTGAAGATACTGCAACACATTTATATATGTATCAATCATTTATTTTAGATGATGAAGTAAGTAACATTTTAGAAAAGATTGCTATAGTTGAAATGAAACATTTAGAATTATTAGCCAAAACAATCAAATTATTGGGTCTAAATCCAGAATATAAAGTAAATAATATTCCCTGGACTACTAATTATGTTAATTACAATAATAATTTAAAAGATATATTAAAAATAAATATTGAGGCAGAAACATTAGCAATTAAAAATTATAATAATTTAATTAAAGTAATAGATGACAAATATATTAAAGAATTATTAAAAAGAATTATTATTGATGAAGAAATTCATTTAAAAATATTTAAAGATTTATATGAAAAAAATAGTCAACAATGACTATTTATTTTTATATGGTAGCGAGAGGGGGATTCGAACCCTCGACCTACTGGGTATGAACCAGTTGCTCTAGCCAACTGAGCTACCTCGCCAAAAAATTGAACAATATAATAATATCATATTAATTCAATTTTGACAATAGTTTTCTAATTTTTTTTATTCAAAATTCTTTGTTTTATTTTTTGCATATTTTCAGTTTCATAATCTACTATAAATCCACTCTTTATTTGTGATAATAATATTTTTCTTTGATTACCCAATTTTGAACTATCTTCCAATACTCTTTTTAAAATATATAAATCTCCTAATAAATCTGATTCAAATAACTTATCACTTAATGAAATTAATATAAACCATTTAAGAAATTTTATTTTTGACTTTTGAATATTATATATTTCTTCCGTGCTTAAATCGGATTCAATGAAAAGAAAACTTATATCTTCTAAATAATTAAAAGCAAAATTAAATTCCAAAACATCTGTTCCTCTTAAAAGTTGTTTTTCTTTATTTATTTCTCTTTTTCTACCTTCTAAAGCATTTTTAAATAATAATAATGTTTCTTTATTAGGATTTACAAAATTTATTCTTTTACTTAAATTTTTTATTTCAATATCACAAATTTTATCAAAAAATGAAGCCATAAAATTCATATCAGTACAAAGATGACTTTCACTTAATAATATTTTTGAATCTTCAAATTTAGTATTATAAACTTCACTAAAATATAATTCCATAAGTTGTTGAACATTAGGATTAGAACTAAATAAATAATTATTTATATCTATTCCTCTTTCTTTTATTTTTTTTAATTCCATTTGAATTAAATCATCAAAATTTATACCTAAATTTTTAATTCTATTTTTTAATTCTATTTCCGCAAATTTTCTTAAAAATGAATTTTGTTTATCATCAACAATTATTAATATTAAATGCGAAATAGGCAATTTGATTAAATCCTTTATTTCCATAATTTTCACCTATAAATTTTTTTCATAATTTTTTAAAACATTATAAAGTAACATAGAAACTGTCATTGGGCCAACACCACCAGGAACTGGTGTTATATAAGATACTATATCTTTAATATCATCAAAGGCAACATCCCCATATAATTTACCATCTACTCTATTCATACCAACATCAATAACTACAGCATCATCTTTTACCATATCTCTAGTTATTAAATCTTTTTTTCCAACTGCACTTATCAATATATCTGCTTGTTTAGTAAAATAACCTAAATCTACGGTTTTAGAATGACATATTGTAACAGTTGCACCTTTTTGTAATAATAATATTGCTAATGGTTTCCCAACTAAATTAGATTTTCCAACAACTACTGCATGTTTTCCTTTTAAATCAATATTATATTCTTCTAATAATCTAATAATACCATTAGGTGTACAAGGAACCAAATTATTATAATCTTTAAACAACATTCCCATGTTTATATCAGTAAGGCCATCAACATCTTTATCTTTATTAATTAAATTTAATAATTTATATTGATTAAATTTTGAAGGTATTGGTAATTGCAATAATATACCATTTACGTAAGGATCATTGTTTAATTCAATAATTTTATTAACTATTTCTTGTTCTAAAGATTCTTCTTCAAATTTAGCATGAATAAAGTTAATACCAACATTTTCACATGCTTTTGATTTCATTTTAATATATATATTACTTGCTTCATCATTACCAATTTGAATAACCGCTAAAGTTGGTTTAATTAGAAAATTTTTTGTTTTTAATTTTATTTCTTCTTTTATCTTATCACTTAATGTTTTTCCATCTAATAACATATTATCCCTCCAATGGATATTTATCAGTTATTTTTTTTACTCTTAATTTTAATTGTTCTTTATCTTTACCATTTAAAGCATCAATAATAATATTCCCTATTTCAACAAAATCATCTTCTTTTAATCCTCTAGTAGTCATAGCAGGACTTCCTAATCTTATACCACTAGTTTTAAAAGGTGATTCTTTATCGAATGGAATAGTGTTTTTATTTACAGTAATATTAACTTCATCTAGTAATGTTTCTGCTTCTTTTCCATTCATATTTAGACTAGTAACATCAACTAAAATCAAATGATTATCAGTACCACCAGAAACTATTCTTAATCCGTTATCTGATAAAACTTTAGATAATGCCTTAATATTTTTTAAAACTTGTTCTTGATAAGTTTTAAATGAAGGTTGTAATGCTTCGTAAAAACACTCTGCTTTAGCAGCAATAATATGCATAAGAGGTCCACCTTGAATACCAGGAAAAATAATTTTATTTATTTTTTTTATTATTTCTTCATTATTAGTTAAAATAATACCGCCTCTTGGACCTCTTAAAGTTTTATGAGTAGTTGAAGTTACAACATCAGCATAAGGAAATGGTGATGGATGTAACCCAGTTGCTACTAAACCAGCAATATGAGCCATATCAACCATTAAATATGCTCCTACTTTATCAGCAATTTCTCTAAATCTTTTAAAATCTATTATTCTTGAATAGGCAGATGCTCCTGCTATAATCATTTTAGGTTTTGTTTCTAAAGCTAATTTTTCTAATTTATCATAATCAATCATTTCAGTTTCAGCATCAACATCATAACTGATTATTTCATATTCTAAACCACTAAAATTAATTGGATGACCATGAGTTAAATGTCCGCCATGAGATAAATTCATTCCCATTACCTTATCACCAACATTTAATAATGCTTTATATACCGCCATATTAGCACTACTTCCTGAATGTGGTTGCACATTAGCATATTTACAATCAAATAATTTTGTTACATAAGTAATTGCTAAATCTTCAACTATATCAACATTAACACATCCACCATAATATCTTTTACCAGAATAACCTTCGGCATATTTGTTAGTAAATATACTTCCTTGTAAGGCTAATACATCTTTTGAAACATAATTTTCTGATGCTATTAATTCAATATTATTTTGTTGCCTTGTTTTTTCTTTTTCCAATGCTTCTTTTATTTTTTTATCCATAAAAATCATCTCCTTATATAGTATATCATAATTAAAAAAAAAACTCTATTCTATTGAATAAAGTTTAATCCATTAATTCTTGTTCTAAAGCTTCTAATGGTTCATCATCAATGTAAGGTATTTCTAAATCATAATTAGATTTACGATATTTCTTAGCTCCAGTACCTGCTGGAATTAATTTACCAATAATAACATTTTCTTTTAAACCATTTAATTCATCTACTCGACCATGAATTGCAGCATCAGTTAAAATTCTTGTTGTTTCTTGGAATGATGCAGCAGATAAAAATGAATCTGTTTCCAAACTTGCCTTAGTAATACCTAATAATACTGGTCTACCTAAAGCTGGAGTTTTTCCTTCAAGAATTAATTTTTTATTAGTATCAGCAAAATGATTTATATTAACCATAGTTCCTGGTAAATAATATGAATCACCTGATGAAATAATTTTAATTTTAGAAATCATTCGTTTAGCAATAATTTCAACGTGTTTATCAGAAATACTAACACCTTGTGATTGATAAACTTTTTGAATTTCTAATAAAATATATTGTTGTACGGTAATTGGATCAGTAACAACTAACAATTCTTTTGGACTAATAGCACCGAATGTTAATTTGTCACCTGCTTCTACTTCTTGGTTAACTTCAACTAACAATTTAGCACCATAATTTGTTGTATGGACTTTAGTTTCAGCATCATTAGTAATAGTAATTTCATATTTACCATTAGATTCTTCAATCTTCGTAACTTTACCGTTAATTTCAGAAATAGTTGCCTTACCTTTAGGATTACGTGCTTCAAACAATTCTTGAACACGAGGTAAACCTTGAGTAATATCATCTCCAGCAACACCACCAGAGTTGATAGTACGCATTGTTAATTGGGTACCTGGTTCACCAATTGATTGAGCAGCCATAATACCCACTGCTTCACCAACTTCAACGATAGAACCTGTTGCTAAGTTACGTCCATAACATTTACAACATACACCATGTTCAGTTTTACAAGTTAAAACTGTTCTAATAGGTACTTTAGTAATACCTGCTTTAATAATTTTATCAGCTAATTGTTCGGTAATATAAGTATTTCTTTCGGCAATTACTTCTTTAGTTTCAGGATTGATAACTCTTTTACTTGTATATCTTCCAACAATACGATCTCTTAAACTTTCAATTACCGTATTATTTTTGTCATCGATAAATGCTTCAACGATAACCCCTTCAGTAGTACCACAATCATCTTCTTTAACAATCATATCTTGTGATACATCAACTAAACGTCTTGTTAAGTAACCAGCATCAGCAGTTTTTAATGCAGTATCAACAGCACCTTTACGAGCACCATGAGTAGCCAAGAAGAATTCTGATACATTAGCACCTTCAGTGAAAGATGATGTAATTGGAATTTCTACTGCTTCACCAGTTGGTTTCATCATTAATCCACGCATACCTGCCATTTGGTTATAGTTAGACATATTACCACGAGCACCTGAATCAATCATCATCGAAATAGAATTATCTTTATGTGTTTTGATAAATCCTTCTAGCTCGCTAGCAATTTTGTCTTTTGCTTCATTCCATGTATCAACGACATTTTCATATCTTTCTCTATCAGTAATTAAACCACGTTTAAATTGTTTATTAATAGTTTCTACTTTAGCTCTTGCTTCTTTTAATACTTCTGGTTTAGTTTTAGATTCAATAATATCACCAATACCAATTGATATACCAGATAAAGTTGAATATTTAAATCCTAAATCTTTCATCTTATCAAGCATTACTGAAGTTTCAGTTGTTTGATATCTTTTATATATTTGTGCGATTAGTTTAGTTAATACTTTTTTGCTAAAAGGTTTAACTAATTCCATATTAGCAATTTCTTCTTTAATGTTTTTCCCTTTATCGATAAAATATTTACTTGGAGTAATTTTTTCAATATTTTCTTCTGTTCCATCATTGATATATTGAAAACTATCAGGGAATATTTCATTAAATAATAATTTACCTGGAGTAGTAACTAAATATTTATCTAAATATTTATCAGGGAATATTTTATGTTTAAATGAACGCGCTGGAATAGCAATACGGGTATGTAATGTAATTTCTCTTCTTTCATATGCCATTAAAGCCTCGTTATCATTTTTAAATACTCTTCCTTCACCTTTTAAGTTAGATTTTTCAATAGTAATATAATAGTTACCTAAAATCATATCTTGACCTGGTGTAACAATTGGTTGTCCATCTTTAGGTGATAAGATGTTATTAGCACCTAACATTAATATTCTTGCCTCGGCTTGAGCTTCATCAGAAATCGGAACGTGAACAGCCATTTGATCACCATCAAAGTCAGCATTGAATGCAGCACAAACTAATGGGTGCAATCTTATACTTCTACCTTCAATTAACTTAGGTTGGAATGCTTGAATACCTAATCTGTGTAATGTAGGTGCACGGTTTAACATAACAGGATGTTCCGCAATCTTTTCTTCAACGATATCCCATACTCTTTCATCTTGATTTTCAATCATCTTTTTAGCTGCTTTAATATTTGATGCAATTTCTTTAGTAACTAATCCATTAATTACATGTGGTTTGAATAATTCCAAAGCCATTTCTTTAGGAATACCACATTCATACATTTTTAATGATGGACCTACAACGATAACTGAACGACCAGAATAATCAACACGTTTACCTAACAAGTTTTGTCTAAATCTACCTTGTTTTCCTTTTAACATACTAGATAAAGATTTTAAAGGTCTATTACCAGCACCAGTTATATTTCTACCACGTCTACCATTATCAAATAAAGCATCTACTGCTTCTTGAAGCATACGTTTTTCATTTTGAATGATAATTGAAGGAGCACCTAATTCCATCAATTTTTTAAGACGATTATTACGATTTATAACTCTTCTATATAAATCATTTAAATCAGATGTAGCAAACCTACCACCATCTAATTGAATCATTGGTCTTAATTCTGGAGGTATAACAGGTAATGCTTCTAATATCATCCATTCAGGTCTATTACCTGATTCTAAGAATGCATTTAAAACATCTAATCTTTTAATTAATCTAATCCTTTTTTGACTAGTCGAATCTTTAATACTTTCAATTTCTTCTTTAATTTTATTTACTTCTTCTTCAAGATTAACTTGTTCTAGCAATTCTTTAATTGCTTCAGCACCCATACCAACTCTAAATGCACTACCATATTTTTCATAGTATGCACGATATTCTTTGTCAGAAATTGTTTGTTTTTTTTCTAAAGGAGCAGGTCCTGGATCTAAAACAACATATGATACGAAATATAATACTTCTTCTAGGTCTCTAGGTGACATATCTAAAACTAAACCAATTCTAGATGGTACACCTTTAAAAAACCAAATGTGAGAACAAGGAGTTGCAAGTTCAATGTGTCCCATTCTTTCTCTTCTTACTTTACTACGAGTAACTTCAACTCCACATCTATCACAAACAATATTCTTATATCTTAATCTTTTATATTTCCCACATGAACATTCAAAGTCTTTAGTTGGTCCAAATATCTTTTCACAAAATAATCCATCTCTTTCTGGTTTTAAAGTACGATAATTAATTGTTTCAGCTTTTTTAACTTCACCATAAGACCATGAACGAATTTTTTCAGGAGAAGCTATCGAAATTTTTAATCCTTCAAATTCATTAATATTCATTACATAGCCTCCTTATCTTCTTCTATTTCTTCATCTAAATCATCGTCAAAATCTTCTTCAGATTCATCAAATTCATCCGTTTCTTCTTCTAAGTTTTCTGTATCATTTTCTTCAGTATTTTCTTTAATTGGTTGAATACTATTTTCAAAATCTTCAACACTTACAAAACCATCTTGATCCATTGCTTCTACTTCTTTCATATCAATTAATTTACCATTTTCAGATAAAACACTAATATCTAAACCTAAAGCTTGGAATTCTTTAATTAACACTCTAAAGCTTTCTGGTACACTGCTTGGTGGTAGTGGTGTTCCTTTAACTAATGCTTCATACACTTTAACACGTCCAACAACATCATCAGATTTAATAGTCATCATCTCTTGTAATACATGAGCAGCACCATAAGCATATAATGCCCAAACTTCCATTTCTCCAAATCTTTGACCACCAAATTGTGCTTTACCACCTAATGGTTGTTGAGTAACTAATGAGTATGGTCCAGTAGATCTAGCATGTAATTTATCATCTACCATATGATGTAATTTAATCATATACATAACACCAACTGATATTCTATTATCAAATGGTTCACCAGTTCTACCATCATATAAAACCATTTTTCCATCAGGAGATAATTTTGCTTCTTTTAAAGCATCGATTATTTCTTCTCTAGTAGCGCCATCAAATGCTGGAGTCATAACATGAATATTTAATTCTTTAGCTGCAGCACCTAAATGCATTTCTAAGATTTGCCCAATATTCATACGAGATGGAACGCCTAATGGGTTAAGTAAGATATCAATTGGTGTTCCATCAGCCATATATGGCATATCTTCTTGTGGTAATATTAAAGAAATAACACCTTTATTACCATGACGTCCAGCCATTTTATCACCAATTGAAATTTTACGTTTTTGAGCAATATAAACACGAACTATTTTAGATACACCAGCACCTAATTCATCAGAATCTTCTTTAGTAAATATTTTTACATCATGAACAATTCCTTCACCGCCATGAGGTACTCTTAATGATGTATCTCTTACTTCTCTTGTTTTTTCACCAAATATAGCATGTAATAATTTTTCTTCACTAGTTAATTCAGCCATACCTTTTGGTGTTACTTTACCAACTAAAATATCATCATCATGTACTTCAGTACCGATTCTAATAATACCATTTTCATCCAAGTTTTTACGAGCGTCTTCACCAATATTTGGAATATCTCTTGTAAATTCTTCTGGACCTAATTTAGTATCACGACATTCAATTTGATAATCTTCGATATGAATTGATGTATAAACATCATCTGCTACTAATCTTTCATTTAAGATTACAGCATCTTCGTAGTTATATCCATTAAAGTTCATGAATGCAACAGTTACGTTTTTACCTAAGGCCATTTCACCTTTATCAGTTGAAGGACCATCAGCAATTATTTGATCTTTTTTAATAACGTCGTTAGCTCTTACGATAGGAACTTGATGATAACATGTACCATTATTACTTCTTTCATATCCATTTAAGTAATAAGTATCCTTACCACCTTTTGTTTTAACTACTATTTTTTTACCATCAACATATTCAACTACACCATCAGCATTAGCAATTACAACAGAACCACCATCACGAGCTGAAATAGCTTCGATACCTGTTCCTACTAAAGGAGCTTCTGATTTTAATAATGGAATAGCTTGACGTTGCATGTTAGAACCCATAAGTGCTCTTTTACCATCATCGTGTTCCAAGAATGGAATACCTTGAGTAGTAATTGATATTACTTGTTGTGGTGAAACATCGATATAATCTACCTTTTTAGATTCAATCATAATATTGTCGCCACGATATCTTACTGGAACTTTTTCTTCAACAAAGCAATTATTTTCATCTAATTTAACTGTTGCTTGTGAAATATAATGATCTAATTCTTCATCTGCTGTCATATAAACTACTTCATCAGTTAATTTACCATTTTCTACTTTACGATATGGTGTCATGATAAAACCATAATCATTTACTTTAGCATAACTTGCCAAAGCGGTAATTAAACCGATATTTGGTCCTTCTGGAGATTCAATTGGACAAAGTCTTCCATAGTGTGATGGATTAACATCACGAACATCCATACCGGCCCTATCTCTTGATAATCCCCCTGGACCTAAACTAGACAAACGTCTTTTATTAGCAAGTTCGGCAATTGGGTTAGTTTGATCCATGAATTGTGATAATTGAGAAGAGCCAAAGAATTCTTTAATTGCTGCAGTAAGTGGTCTAATATTAATTAAAGTCTTAGGTGTTACTTCAGCTAATTCTTGCGTACTCATTCTATCTCTTATTACTCTTTCAATTCTTGATACACCAATTCTAAATTGATTTTGTAATAATTCGCCAACTTGTCTTACACGTCTATTAGATAAATGATCAATTTCGTCAAATGAACCAATACCTTCAAATAAATTTAAATAATATGATACTGATGCATAAATATCAGAAATAGTTAATCTTTTTTCTGTAATTGCTTGATCATTACCAATTATTTTAGTAACTTTTCCATCTTTATTGTATACTTTAACTATTTGAACTCGATTATAACTATCTAATTCTTCATTAATTAATACTTCTTTAACTCCATAACCATTTTCAAAAACAGGTTTTAATTTTTCTAATAACTCTTTAGTTACTAAGTCACCATCTTGTGCAATTACTTCACCATCAACAACAATATTTTCAGCTAATTTATTACCTAATAATCTATCTAAAACATTTAATTTTTTATTAAATTTATAGCGCCCTACTTTAGCTAAATCATATCTAAATGCGTCAAAAAATCTAGTAATTAATTGATTTTTCGCACTATCTAAAGTAGATGGTTCACCTGGTCTTAATTTTGAATGAATATCAATTAATGATTCATCAGTATTTTTATTTGTATCTTTTTCAATTGTTTTAGTAATTAATTCATTTTCACCAAATAAATCAATTATGTCTTCATCACTATTTAAACCGATTGCTCTAAGTAGTGTTGTGATTGGAACTTTTCTTGTTCTATCGATTCTTACATAGATAACATCTCTTGAATCGATTTCATATTCTAACCATGTTCCCCTAGTTGGAATAATTTGTGAAGTAATAGTAACTCGTCCATTTTTCTTATCTACTTCTTTACCATAATAACAACTTGGAGAACGAACTAATTGTGAAACGATAACACGTTCTGCACCATTAATTATGAATGTTCCTGTTTCTGTCATTATAGGCATATCACCTAAGAAAATTTCTTGTTCCTTAACTTCCCCTGTTTCACCATTAAAAAGTCTTGCTTCTACTTTTAAAGGTGCTGCATAAGTTGCATATCTTTCTTTGCAACCTTTAATTGAATATTTTGGTTGATCAAAAGAAAATTCACCAAATTCCAACGATAAATTTCCTGTAAAACTTTCTACAGGAAAAATATCATCAAATACCTCTTTGATACCTTCTGTCATAAACCAATCATAAGATTTTTTTTGAATTTCTAATAAGTTAGATAATTCAATTGCGTTTTTTGTTTTTGCATAATTTCTTCTTTCACGATAATCTCCACATTTTTTTGTTGTATATGCCACTCTTTCACCCCTATACACTATATTATCATGCAACAAAAGTACATGCCGCCAATTTATAATTTTATCAAACAATTATCAACATGTCAATTGTTTATTGCTCTAATTATGAAAAAACCTTTATTTTTACAAATAATTGTAGTTTCATACTCTTTTTTTAAATCATTTACTAAACTTTTAGCCCCTTGATCTTTATTTACCACTAACCATAATTCACCATTTTTATTTAAATAATTTTTAGCCTCAAATAATAATTTATATAGTATTTTCTTTCCTACTCTAATCGGTGGGTTCGTTACGATATAATCATATTTTTTATTTATATTACTATATAAATCACTTTCAAACACATTTGTTTTGACATTGTTTAACTTTGAATTTTTTAAACTTAAGTCTAAACTTCTTCTATTAACATCAATCATGTCGACTAAGAGATTGTTTTTTTTAGAAATGTAAATACCGATTGGGCCATAACCACAACCGATATCTAATACATTTCCTTTTAAATCTGGCAAATTTTCAAGTAGTGTTCTTGTACCAAAATCTAATCCTTTCTTGGAAAAAACACCATTATCAGTATAAAAAGAAAAAGGAAGATTATTGATAATTACATTTATTTTTTTTACTTCACTTTTTAAATTTTCATCGTTAGTAAAATAGTAACTCATTTATCTTCCTCTTTTCTAAAAACACATTAAGCCCATACTAAATTGTACAGGCTTTATAAATTATTTTAATTCAACAGTAGCGCCGGCTTCTTCGAATTTAGCTTTTAATTCATTTGCTTCATCAGTTGAAATATTTTCTTTAACTGCACCACCATTATCAGCAACATCTTTAGCTTCTTTTAATCCTAAACCAGTAATTTCACGAACTAATTTGATAACAGCGATTTTGTTAGCACCTGCTGCAGTTAATACTAAACTAACTGTAGATGGTCCTTCAGGGGCTGCAGCAGCTGGAGCAGCAGCAACAGCAACAGCTGATGGATCAACACCAAATTCCTCCTTCATTGCATCAACTAATTCTTTAACTTCAAGAATAGTCATTTCTTTTAAGCCATTAATAAATTCTTCTTTTGTAAATTTTGCCATTTATAATCATTCCTTTCTATTTTTCTAAATCTTTACTATATAAATCTAAGCAAATTGATAAATCTTTTACAACACCCATTAATCCAGATGCTAACATAGTAAGTAATCCTTCTCTTGATGGGATGCTTGCTAATTGTTTTAACATATTAATATCAGCTATTTGACCATCTACATAACCAATTTTCATAACTAATGCTGGATGGTCTTTAGCGAAATCACTTAATACTTTGATAGGAGCAACTGCATCAGTACCAAAAGCGATTGCTTTAGGTCCATTTAATTCAGAGTCCATATCGATATTTAAGCTATCTAAAGCTCTTTTTACTAAAGTATTTTTATATACTTTATATTCTGAACCAGATTCTTTAAGTTTTCTTCTTAATTCCATAGTTTCATTAACTGTTAAACCATGATATTCGAATAAAACTGTTGAAGATGATTCTTTAACTTTATTAGTTATCTCATTAACTGTTTCTTGCTTTCTAGCAATTATTTTTTGATTAGCCATATTACACCTCCTCGTTATCTATATAATACCACTTTTCAACTTTTCAAAACTTAAAATGCCCTTACATTACCGTAAGAGCATTAGAAAACTATTTCTAAGTCCTCGGTAGGAAATATTAAGTCTATTTGACTCCTACTGTCTACGGTACTTCACACAACAAATTAATTATAACATATTATTTATTACTTGTCAAAAGAATTTGCATCAATTTTAATACCAGGACCCATTGTTGTAGAAACACTTATATTTTTAACATAAGTTCCTTTAACAACTGATGGTTTAGTTCTTAAAATTAATGAAACAAAGGCTTCTAAATTTTCAAGTAATTGTTTTTCTGTAAAACTTACTTTACCGATAATTGTATGAACATTTCCATATGAATCTGTTCTATATTCGATTCTTCCTTGTTTTACTTCTTCAACTGCTTTTTTAATATCCATAGTTACTGTTCCAGTTTTAGGGTTTGGCATTAAGCCTTTTGGACCTAATATTTTACCTAATTTACCTAATTGTGGCATCATATCTGGAGTAGCGATTAATGTATCAAAATCAAACCAATTTTCTTTTTCAATTTTTTCTAAATAATCCATATCTCCTACATAATCAGCGCCAGCATTTCTTGCTTCTTCAGCTTTTGGTCCTTTTGCGATAACTAAGATTTTTTTAGTTTTTCCTGTACCATTTGGTAAACAAATAGTACCTCTTAATTGTTGATCAGCTTTCTTAGTATCTAAGTTTAAAGATAACGCTAATTCAACTGATGAATCGAATTTAGTTGTTGATGTTTTTTTAACTAAATCAATTGCTTCTTCTTTAGAATATAATTTATTCTTTTCAACTAATTTAGCAACTTCAACGTATTTTTTACCTTTCTTCATTTTTATACCTCCTTATGTGGTCTAGCGGATTTTTCCTTCCACATAGAATTAATCTATGCTACAAATGTTAAATAATCAATCAGCCAACAAATCAATATTATTAAAGCAACAAATATTACAATTGCCAATAATGCACCAACAATGACTCTTACTATACTTGATTTAGTTTTAGCTTTTTTATTTGTAATAAATCCTATAATTCCTAAAACAATCAATCCCAAGAAAAGTCCAATCAATCCAACATTATTCGCAAAAATAAAAGTTGCTATAACAATCAAAACTGTTAAAATATTTTTTGTTGTTTTACTCATATTATTCATTTTCAAAGCCTCATTTTATTTCAATACCCATATTTAAAGCTGTACCTTCGACAATTTTCATTGCATCTTCGACAGTATAAGCATTTAAATCTGGTAATTTTGTTTCGGCAATTTCTCTTAATTGGTCTTTTGTAATTGAACCAACAATACCATTTTTACCTTTAGCTGAACCTGCTTTTACTTTAGCCGCTTTTTTGATCAAGAATGCTGCAGGTGGAGTTTTAATTACGAAATCGAAACTTCTATCATCATAAATAGTAATTTCAACTGGTAACACATCTCCCATTTTATCTTTAGTTGCATCATTATATTTTGTACAAAATTCTTGTAGGTTTATTCCTTTTGGACCTAAAACAGTACCAACTGGTGGCGCTGGAGTAGCTTTACCTGCTTGAATTTGTAATTTAACTTTGCTTGCTATTTGTTTTGCCACGAAAACACCTCCTAAATTTAATTTTTCGCGTTGTGGTTATAATGATCATCCGCCTAAAATCAATCTCCCACATCTATATAAAAAATTATATAGCGAATTAATAATAACACTTTTTTTTATATTTGTAAATACTTATGCCTTAGAAATTTGCGTTAATTCTAATTCAACATTAGTTTCTTGGCCAAATAAATCTAAAGCAACTTCAACTTGTTGTTTTTCAAAGTTAATACTTGTTACTTTACCATACATATTAGCAAATGGTCCATCAACTACTTTAACTTGATCACCAATTTGTAATTCATTGGCAATATCTAATCTACTCATTCCCATTGAACCTAATATTTTATCAACTTCGGCTGGTGTTAAAGGGAAAGGTTTAGCACCTTTACCACTACTTCCAATAAATCCAGTTACACCTGGTGTATTTCTTACAACAAACCAAGCCTCATCAGTCATAATCATTTCAACTAATATATAACCAGGAAACATCTTTTTTACTTTTTCTTTTTTTACCCCATCTTTATATTCTACTTCTGTTTGTTCTGGGACTACTACTCTAAAGATATAATCTTCAAGTCCCATACTAGAAGCACGCATCTCTAATTTTTCTTTTACTTTGCTTTCATGACCTGAATAGGTGTTTACTACATACCATTCTTTTTCCATTATCCCACCAACATTTTAAACCCTGCGATAATTAAATCACCTAAAGTAAAGAAAATACCAAAGAAAATTATAAACGATAAGGTTGCAATAGAATATTTAATCATTTCTTTTTTTAATGGCCAACGAACTTTACCCATTTCTTTTTCTACACCTTTAAAAAATGATTCTTTTTTTACTTTTTCTTTTTTAATTTTTTTTGTGTTTTTGTCTTTTTTTGAAACTTTTTTTTCATCCTTTGTTGTTACTTTTTTAGTGTTCTTTCCATCTTTTTTACTCATAATTCACCTCTTAAATTATATGAAAATTTTTTCAAAATAAAAACACTTTTTCGTGTCTACATAAATACTATCATATATTAAATTATTTGTCAATTGTTTATTTGCCATTAATCTAAAATATTAATATAAAAATTGGTTTATTAATATTACATTTATTATAATATTAGAAAAAGGAATGTTTATTTGTGCGAATATAAATTTTTAAACAAATTTAAGCATTCCTTTTAAACAATCAATCTATATTAATCATATGAATATCTTCTATGTAGTCATTATCTAACTCTAATATTTGATTAGCAAATTCCTTACCTATAACTTCATAAGTTAATTCTACTTTATCTTTTTTAATTGATTCTGTTTTTAAAATACAATTTTTATTAGCAAATATCTTTGCTACTTCTAATGAATCTTTTTTATTGGTATTTACGACTAATAAATATTTTTCAATTGGTTTAAATACTTTAAAATAACTTATTAAATAAAATAATCCTAATAAAGCGCAAGCAATTACAGTTATTAAATAAAGTCCTGCTCCTGACATAATACCTACAGCAATTGCCCAAAACATAAATATAGTATCGACTGGATCTTTTACGGCTGTTCTGAAACGAACGATAGATAAAGCACCAACCATACCTAATGATAACGCTAAATTAGAGTTAATTGTTCTAATTACTAGAGATGTTACCATTGCTAACAATATAATCGATAGTACAAATGATTTAGTATAAGATACTCCTGTATAAGTTTTTTTATAAATATAAGTTATAAATATTGCACATATAAAGGCAATAATAAGTGATAAAAATAAATCTCCAGTTGAAATTGTTCCTGTAAATTCTTCAACTACTCCTTTTTTAATTAAATCTAAAAATCCCATAATTAAATCTCCTTCTTTTCAAAACATAACGCATATTTAGATATTGCTTGTCTTACACTTGGTATATTCATAATAACAGAAGCAATATGTTTAGGTAGCATTTCATTAAATTTAACTTCTAATACAACTTCATCATTAAATATATCATAAGTTAAACAATCACTAAACAAATCAAAATTAAACTTACCCGATTTTATATTTTCATCGAAAGTAATTCTTGTATCAAATAATGGATATGTATAAGCCATTCTATTATAATCGACGATTACTGCTGGTTTTAATCCTTTAGTTTTAATGAGTGTTACAAATTCTTTTAATAAGTTATCAGATAAATCAATATCATCTAATTCGTTATTAATTATTTTATTATATATTTCTTTACTAATTTTTGTTTGTTCTTTATGCGTCAAGTCCCTATCTTTATCTTTTCTTTCTAATCTAATAAATGAATCGTCTAAATTATAAATTCTAATTCGATATTTTTTTCTTTTTTCTACCCCATCTACTTTTTCATAATAAGCACTATTGTTTAGATCATCAAAATATAAACTTCTAATAAAATAGGTATTATCAATTGAATTTTCATCAATATTCATTATCAAAGCAAGTTGATTTTTTAACATTTCTGAATAAGCTTTATTTATTATAAATTTTAATTCATGTCTATACATCTTCAAAGTATTTTTCCATCTCCTTACTTGATAATCCAAAATACCACTTAACACTATTTAGCATAAAACTTCTTCTTTTTTTAATATAATTTTCTAATTTTTCAAGTTCATTATACCAAGTAGTCATCGTATAACCCCATCGTTCTTGATTACGTGGCATTTCTGGTTCGATTATTTTTTTTAATTCATTAAATCTATTTAAAACATTACTATCCGTCCAAACATTATTCATATTATAAGATAATCTTTCTAAAAATAATTGTTTAAATTCTTTATTTTGTAATAATCTAATTAATAATGTATTATCATAACCATATTCGCCCATACCATCAGGATTAAGCATCCAAGATAAATAATTAAAGCCATAGTTATAAAAAGCAAAGTCAAAATCATAGAAAATCATTTTTATTTTGCCATCATCTAACATAGTATTATTAAAATATCTTAAATTAACAATATCATTATTAGTAGTATATAACTCACCTATCCAAAAATCAATATAATTAGTTACATCTAACATTTCTTTTACTTTGTTGTAATTTTCATTGGTTGTCATATCGTTATTTTTAACAAAGTTTAATAATTTAGTATAGAAATCTCTAGTACCATATTTTACTTCACCATCGATTCTTAATATATTAGAATAACTACCATCGACATTATAATTGTTTTCTATATAGTCTTCATCAACTTTCTCTCTTAAGTAATATATTCCCCAATATTTTCCATTAACATATAAAATAACTGGTTTATACGCTTGGACATCAACTGTGCCATAATCATCCATAATTGAAGTTGCTAGTTCATCTCTTATCATTGAATATTGACCATCTTGTGATCCACTTCTTATAACTAATGCTTTATAATTAGTGGCTTCTCTATTATCAAATACTTTATATTCTAATGAAGAATCACCATATTTAGATGAAAATTTTAAAGCAAAACTTTTTTTAGGTATATATCTTGTACTACCACCAAACAATTTAAGGCCACAATCGATAGTAAAGGTACCATCACTTTCAAATAATTCGGCATGCGCTGGTAAAGTTAAAGAAGAACCACCAGCATTTAATACACGATTAAAATTATTAGGAGTTATACCAATCGATAAAACAGGTAAAGTATGATTTTCATTAATAATATAAGATGCTGTCACTATTTCACTTGTTTTTTTTCCTTTTTCATAATTTATAATTCTAACAACTGTTGTTTTAGATAAAACAATAGGACTATCATATACTTTAGAACTAGTCGTCGGTTCACTTCCATCTAAAGTATAATATATAGTCCCTGAACCAGTTATCTCTACCTTTAATTCATCAATATCATTATATATTCCTGGTTTAGTATCAAAAGTTGGTGTATATGCTATAGCACTTATACCTGAGCCATTAGCCTTACCTGGTGTTGGTGTCTTAAAATAATAATATCCATCTTTATTTCTGCCATAACTATATTCTTTTGGAATACTTGAAACAAAAACTGAATCAATTAACTCACCATTTTTATATAAATATAAACTTTCTGTTGGTGACACTTTAAAATTGGCATGTTTATATTTACTATTACTATTATCGACATTACCAGATGCCATTAAAATATAATATTCACCTGGCTTTAATTCTTTATCTTCTAATTTATATAGATTAATATTATCAACATCAGTAGTTATGGTATAATCACTTAATTTAATAGTCTTATCACTATTATTATATAACTCAATCCAATCATAATAATTACCACCATTTTGTGGTAAATAAGTGTTGTTACTTGTCATAACTTCATTTATTATTAAATCTTTAGGATTGCTACGATATTCTTTATTAAATTTTTCTATGTCACTATTATCATAACCAGGGCTAATATTTATACCTTCATAAAATGTACCATTATTTTTAATATAAGCATAACCACCTGTTACATTAGTATAATCAACTTGTTCAACTATTTTATTATTTTTAGATAATATTATTGTCCCTGAATTTTTATTTAATTTAAAATCAGTATTGTTAACATTATCCAATTCGGTTGTATAAAATAAATATACTTCATTACTCTTTAATGGAACATCAGGTAACTGCCAAGAAAAAGGTTCACTAGTATCATTAGATAAAAAATATTCTTTCAAATTTATTGTTTCATTACCAGTATTTTTAACTTCAATATAAGATAAAAAATTGCCATTCACATTAAAATTACCTTTATTATTTGGTAAGAATTCATTTATTATTAAATAATCTTCCGTTGTTTTTAATGATTCCAAATATTTATTTCTACCTTCAGTATTATTATCAAAACCTGGCGTTATTTCAGATGTTTTAAACCAATTACCTTCACCATCTCTTGCCATAGTTGTATTTTTATCTAAACTTTCGGTTCTAATTGAATCGACTACTTTGCCATTTGGCTTTTTTAAAGTAACTAATTCGCCACCTTCTTTTTTTAAAGCAAAGTTTGCGTATAATCCTTCGTTGTTCGTTCCAGATAAATAAATAATTAAATATTCTTTACTTTTGATTGTCACATTAGGAAATATCCATTTTGATTTTCCTGATTCTTCATCACTTAAAGTATAATTTGCTAGATTAATATCTTCATTTGAACCATTATATAGTTCAATCCAATCGTAGATATTACCATTTATATCAGCATATGCCCCTTTATTTGAAGTCATTATTTCATTAATCACTAATTGATTTATATTGATTTGATCATCACTTAACGAACCAAATATATCATCTTTATTATTTATTAATATATCAATTAATACCAACAAAATAGTTACGACAATTAATATTATAATCAATAAGGCATTATCTTTTAATTTATCTTTCTCGAACATTGGAACCACCTTACATTAATAATAACACATAAACAAATTTTCTACAATATAGTAATTGTCTATTTGCTATAAATTTGATATAATTATGACATTGTATGAGGGAGTAAAAATATGAATAGTGATAAAAAGCAAAAAATATTTAATTTAATTAGTTTAAGTATTATTATTTTTTTTGGTCTATTTTATTTAAGTAGATTAATTTATTTTAAAATATTAAATGATAAAAAGATAGTCTACTCTGATTTATTAGCAGAACAAGTAAAAGAGCGAAAAACTAAATATGAGGCAATTCCTACTTTAACTATAGAAGATGATGTTTATAGATTTGCTAATGACGCAAAAAATAATTATGTAAAGTTTATGGGATATATTTGGCGAATCGTAAAAGTTAACGAAGATGACACGATTACTATGATAACAGAGAACAACATAATTTCTCTTGCTTATTATAGTGATAATTTTGACGATTCACAAATAATAAAATGGTTAGGTAATAACTCATTAGATAAAAATTATATGACTGCTACTAAAACTTGTCTTGATAATTTTGATTCTATCGATAATATCAGTTGTCAAAAAACGAAGAATTATGATGTTACTTTACTAAGTGTTGAAGATTATACTAAAGCAGGGGCTACTAATAGTTATTTAAATAATGGTGAATATTTTTGGACAACTAACAATTATCAAAATGAATACTGGTATGTATCTAACGAAGGAAAATTAGGTTTAGCTGATAATAGTATGGTCTATGGTATTAGACCAGTCATAACTTTAAATAGTGATATTAAAGTTTTAAGTGGTAATGGAACTATCGATAATCCTTATGAAATAATCGAACATAAACCACAAACTTTAAAGGATATTTATGTTGGAGAATATTTAAATTTAAATGATACTTTATGGCGTGTTGTTGCAAAAAATAATAATAATATTAAATTAGTAAGTGAAGATTATATTAAAGGTGAAAATGGTGTTTTAGAAACTTATTATAGTGATTATAATAATGAAGCTGATGTAGATTATGAAAATAGTTTATTATATTATTTAAATAATACTTACTATGATAACTTTAAAGAAAAAGATTTAATTACTAAAGGTACTTTTTATACTGGTGGTATAGAAGATAATTACCAAACAATCTATGAATCTAGTATTGAAGCATATGTTGGTTTATTATCAATTGTAGAACCATTTGTTTATGATTTTGGAAATGTTTTTACTCTTTCTAAAAATATCAATAACGACTTAGGTATTTTTGTAATTGATGAAAATAAAATGTTATTCGAAGATACAGTTGATTCATTACATTATGTTCGTCCATCTATTCATATTAAAAATAATATAAATATTAAAAGTGGTGAAGGCACTTATTTATCACCATATATTTTAGGAGATGATAATAATGAAGAATCTTAATAAATTAACTATTGTAACAATTTGTTTAGATATTTGTCTTATTATATTTTTATTTGTTGTCTATGGACCAATTTCTAGTTTTAGAAATTGGTTTATAACTACTGCTTTAGCTACAGGAAATCATAAATATTTTGCTAATGTTTTATATTCAGATAATAGTATTATTAAAGCCTTACAAGATAACTTGTTAGTTGAAGTAAATGAAGGAACAGATGCTTCAGAAATTATATTTGATAATTCACCTAAAGAAAATTATGATTCGATATATGAGCAACAAATATTAGAAAGAGATGAAGATGCCTTATATAAATTAATTGAAATTGATGAAAAAGATTACAACGGATATTTAGTCGCAATCTATGATGCTTCAAGAATTGATTTAGTAAGTTCTTCTAGAATAAATTATGGCGGACAATTATTATCTACTTTAAGTAAAGAACAAGAAGCCATCGTTGCTATCAACGCTAGTGGATTTTCAATAAAAAATAAAGTTTTAATTCCCACAGGAACTGTTATTCAAAATGGTAAAGTGGTATCAGTTGGAGCACCAAACTATCACGGTGGCGGTTTAATTGGTTTTAATAATGACAATGTTTTAGTTTTAACTACTGATAGTGCAGAAACAGCAATAAAAAACGGAATGAGAGATGCTATGACTTTTGGTCCATTCTTAATTGTCAATGGTAAATCAGCCCAAGTAAGTGGTAATGGTGGTTGGGGCTATGCTAACAGAACTGGCATTGCACAAAGAAAAGATGGTATTGTATTATTTTTAGTTATCGATGGCAGGGGGGCTAATGGTAGTAATGGTATTTCGATTGCTGATATGATTTTATTATTTGAAAAATATGGGGCTTATAATGCTGCAAACTTAGATGGTGGTGGTTCATCTACATTAACAATAAATGGTGAGTTAATAAATGACCCAAGAGGATTTGGTTATACTGGTGAAAGATATTTACCAAATGCTTGGATAGTAAAATAACAAGTCAATTGACTTGTTTTAATTTTTTAAATATTTGATTGGCTATATATTTTCTTCGATTTAACAATAACTTATTTTCTCTAGTTGGATGAATTCGATTTGATAAAAAAATAAAGCCGATTTTATTATCACGGTCTATAATCAAAGTATTTCCGGTAAATCCTGTATGATATATTGTATTATCACTACAAAGCCAACCAGTTGATTTACTTTTGCCAATTCCCCATCCAATTGATCTTACATTATTTTGTTTTCCTTTTACTAATGGCTTAAACCATAAGTCAATATATTCTTTTTTTATAAATACATTATTCCCTACTTTTCCATCATTTAAAATCATTAAAATAAATTTTATCATATCATTTATATTAGAAAAAAGGCCGGCTGCTCCACATACACCATCTAACATACATGCTTTCTCATCATGGACGATACCTCTTACTACACCTCTTTTTTCTGTTACTTCGGTTGGTGCACATATTTCTTTATTTTGCGGATTGAAACAAGTATTAGTCATTTTTAATGGCTCTAAGACTTCATTATAAACTACTTTTTCAAATGGTAGATTATATATTTTTTCAATTATAAATCCCAAAAATATAAAATTTAAATCTGAATATATGACATCTGATTCTGTTTCATAAAATAATTCTTTATTATAGAAAAAATTGATTAATTCTTCTTTATTATGAACATTATCCCATTTTACATCAGCAATCAATCCTGATGTATGTGTTAACAAATGATAAATTGTTATATTATTATATTTAAACTTTGGTAAATAATCTTTAACATAATCTGTTAATTTAATTTTATTTTCTTGTAATAATTTTGTAATAATGGTATTAGTTGCTATAACTTTAGTTAATGATGCTAAGTCATACAAAGTATCAATTGAATTTTTTTCTATTTTAGGTATTAGTGATTTATTACCTACACTATTCATTTCAATTTCTTTTTCGGTTATAATTGCATAATTACAACCAGGAAATACATTTTGCTTTACTAAATTTTCTAAATATTCTTTCATATTTCTTTCATTATTTTCTTTAGTTTTGTTTTTATTCTTTGAATAGTGTTATCGATTACTTTAGGTTCTTTATCCAATATATCAGCAATTTCTTTATAGTTGAAATAATTTTTTTTAAGTTCAAAAACTTGTTTTTCCATATCTGTTAATTGTTCGTTTAATTTATTTAAAATTTCTTCTTGATAAGCATTTTCTTCTAACATATCTGAAGGATTATTAGAATTATCGATTAAAAATCTATCAATATTAACATCATCTTCATCTTCTAAAGAAATTGATTCATTTAATATTTTGTTTTTATATGTCCTAGTACTTTTTACTACGCTATACATTCTTCTTTCAATACATAATCTTGCATATGTCCCAAAATTAGTTTCTTTGTCTTCCCGAAAAGTATTTATTGCTTCATTTAAACCAACCAATCCTTCTTGAATTAAATCATTTAAATCTATACCACCATTACAATATTTTATAAGTTTTTTAGCCAAATTAATTGTTAAAGGACGATATTTATATATCATTATTTCATTAGCATCTTCATCACAACTATAAATATGATCTAATAATTCATAATCATTAAAATTTTTATAATTCATAACTACCTCCTTGTTTCAAATATAATGATACCAGCAGCCACCGAAGCATTTAAACTATTAACTTCACCTTGCATTGGAATGGTAGCAATAAAATCGCATGTTTCTTTTACCAATCTACTAATGCCACTACCTTCATTACCAATTATTATAACAACTTTACCTTGATAATCAATTTTTTTATAATCAGTTCCTTCCATATCTGTTCCAATAATCCAATAATTGTTTTTTTTAAGATTATTTATTGTTTGGACTAGGTTAGTAACTTCATAAATATTAACTCTATCTAAACATCCGGCACTAGTTTTCATAACGGTACTATTTACTTTGACACTTCTATCTTTAGGAATTATTATATCTTTAATTCCTGCTGCTTCACAAGTTCTTATGATTGCTCCAAAATTATGTGGATCTTCTAAATGATCTAACATAACTACGACATCATTATTTAATTCACTTATATCCTTATATTCATAGTCAGCAATTTTTAAAACAATACCTTGATGCACACCATCAACCATTTTATCTAATTTACTTTTATCAACATAAACTATTGGTGCTTTTAATTTTTTTAATATTTCTCTATCTTTAAAATTATTAGCAACATATACTTTTTCGATTTTACTATTAATTTCTTTTGCTACATTTTTACCATATACGTACATAACAATTCTCCTATTTCTTCTATTCTTTTATAATCTTTTTTTAAATATAAATAACCTATTATCGCTTCAAAACCTGTTGCATATTTGTAAGTTATAATATCAGTATTTTTAGGGTGAGAATTAGATTTATGATTTCTACCGCGATAGAAAATTTCTAATTCATCACTGGTTAGTTTGTTTTCTTCTATTAACTTGGTAACAAAACTACATTGGCCTTTCGCACTTACATATTTAATTGCCTCTTTTTGTAATGTGTTTACTTTGTTAATACCTTGATCGATTAAATATTTTCTAATCATTATTTCAAATACGCTATCACCTAAATAGGCTAAAACTAAAATATTTTTATCCAATTTCATCAATCCTATCAAAAGTTATATTTTTAATATAACCATTTTTTATATCATTCATTATAACATTAATTACTTTATCATAATCAACTTGTCCACCTTTAATTAAACAACCTCTTTTTTTACCTATTATGTCAAAGGTATCAATTATATCTTCTGTTAGTTCTGTAATACCATATCTTTCTTTTAATTTATCTTTATAGTATTTATTTAAAATATTTAAAATATATTCACATACATCAAATAATGGTAATATTTCTTCTTTTATGGCTGTTAAGCTAGCAAGATTTAAAGCAACTGTTTGATTATCTAATTTAGGCCACAAAATACCAGGTGTATCTAATAATTCTAATTCATCGTTTATTCTAATCCAATTTAATTGTTTTGTAACTCCCGGTTTATTTCCTACATCAGCGGCCTTCTTACCTACTAATCTATTTAATAAAGTAGATTTCCCAACATTAGGAATACCTATTATTAATACTCTAGTTCTCCTTTTTAATAATCCTTTTTGTTCTCTTTTTTTATTTTTTTCTTCCATTATTTTATTAGTTAAATTAAATAATGATTTTAAATTAGGTTTGTTTTCTAAATTGATTGGTAAAACATTATATCCTTTTTCTTCATAATATTTTATCCATTTATCAGTTTCTTTTTTATCACATAAATCATATTTAGTCATTATTAATATTCTTGGTTTATTTTTTATTACTTCATCGATATCTTTTATTTTAGATGAATATGGCATTCTAGAATCAATCACTTCATAAACTATATCTATTAAATCTAATTGTTCTTTTACTAATCTTTTTGTTTTTGCCATATGGCCTGGGTACCAGTTAATTGGATTATTATTCATTTTCATCACTCCCTCATAAATCTATTATATCATGTTTTTACCCAAAGAAAAAAGTAGATACAAATCTACTCTATAAATTGTAATTTGTTACTATACAACCATAAATATAAATCCAAGTAAAAGTATTCCAATAAAAGTAATTGATAACCATTTTCCAACCTTTGTAAACAAATTATCTTTATATTTAATAGATAATATTAGTGCTGGTATTAAAAATATAAATGAATAAAAAATAGTGTAATGTGTTCCAGTCGCATTAGCCATATTAGACCAAGTAGGTATGTTCAATGTTGCTAAAATGTGATCTCCAACACAAACTCCAAAAATATTAAAAGCCCAAACGAAAGCAATAATTACTAGTAACAATGACAATGAACCTATACCAATTTTTTTCTTTTCCATAATTACCTCCAAATAATAAATTACTATTTCTATTATAATATCATAAAAAGAAAAATTACTCTATACTTTCGTATAAAGTATTTGAAAATTGTAA
>CALVKO010000002.1 GCA_944332725.1 uncultured Bacilli bacterium | reverse complement strand
CATTAATATTTTTTATGTAACATTTTCACTAATTATTTATTTTTAATGATGTAACATTTTTACTAATTTTTCACAAATTAAATCCAAAGTTAATAAAAATGCTTGACAAACATATAATAAATGGTATAATTATATTCGAAATGAAGAAGGAAAGCGAGTATTCTCCACCTGATAGCACATTAGCTATGGGTTTATAAGCCATTATTTTTTGCGTTTATATAGGTGGATACTGTTCGTGTCTACTTTTTTATTGTTGGAGGTGTCAATTATCGCAAATAAATCAAAAGATTCATTAATTAACGAACAAATAAGGGCTAAAGAGGTTATGGTAATAGGTCCTAAGGGTGAACAATTAGGAACAAAAAATATTAAGGATGCCTTAACTTTAGCTAGTTATGCAGGATTCGATTTAGTTTTAATTAATCCAAATGGTAATCCGCCAGTTTGTAAAATAATGGATTACAATAAATTTAAATATGAAAATAAAAAAAGAACTAAAGAGAATTTAAAAAAACAAAGAGAAGCAAACTTAGAAATGAAAGAATATCGTTTATCAGTAACTATCGATGTTCATGATTTTAATACTCGTGTAAAAAATAGTGCGAAGTATTTAGAAAAAGGACATAAAGTTAAAGCAACGATAAGATTTAGAGGAAGAGAAATGGCTCATCCAGAATTAGGAAAAGATGTTTTAATGCGCTTTGCTACTGCACAGGAAAGTGTAGCGATTATTGAACAACAACCTAAATTAGATGGCCGAATTATGTCACTAATTTTAGGACCAAAGAAAGAAAAATAGGAGGAATTATTTATGCCAAAAATGAAAACACATAAAGGTACTAGTAAAGTATGTAAAGTAAGACCAGGTGGAACTATTAAAATTGGTCATCCAGGAACAAGACATAATACTGGAAAGAAAAATGCTGCAAGTAATAGAGTAGGTAGAACAGCATCTACATTAAGTAATAGCGATTACAAAAGAATTAAGGATTTAATATAGGAGGTAAATTATGGCAAGAGTTAAGGGCGGAACTATTAGTCGTGCTAGACATAAAAAAGTAATGAAACAAGCTAAAGGTTACTTTGGTAGCAAACATAGATTATATCGTAGTGCTAATGAACAAGTAATGCATTCAGGCAAATATGCTTATCGTGATAGAAAACAAAAGAAAAGAGATTTCCGTAAATTATGGATTACAAGAATTAATGCAGCTTGTAGACAAAATGATATTAGTTACTCAAAATTTATTAATGGTTTAACTAAAGCCGAAATTGATATTAATCGTAAAATGTTAAGTGAAATAGCTATCGATAATCCATCATCTTTTACAGAATTAGTTAAAGTCGCAAAAGATGCTTTAGAAGGAAAAGTAACTAAAACTGCAAAAAAAGAAATTAAAGAAGTAAAAAGTGATTTATCTAGTAAAACAGTTGCTGAATTAAGAGAATTAGCTAAAGAAAAAAATGTTGAAGGTTATTCAACTATGAAAAAAAATGAATTATTAGAAGCATTAAAATAAAATTGTAAGAAATTACAGTTTTTTTTATATTTTGCAGGATTTCTACTTACTTTTGTCGTATATAACTAGTAGGAGGCAATTTTATGAAAAAAATATTAACTGCTAAATACGAAGTTATATTTATGTATGCAGTAGTAAAAAATAAGCAAGTAATAAAACAAATAATTGAACAAATATTAAATAGAAAATATAATGAATTTGTAATATTAAATCCTAATTTAATTAAAGATAATATTTATAATATCGGTCAAAAATTAGATTTATTAATTAAAGCCGATGATGAATATATAAATGTTGAATTAAATTCCAAATATAATAAATATGTAAAAGAAAGAAATTTATTATATGTCTTTAAACTATGTTTAGATAAAAGTGAAAAATATAAAGAAACTCTAAAAGGAAAAGTAAGACAAATAAATATTAATTTTGGAAGAAAAAGTAAAGGCATTGAAGATATAGCAATAGTAAATTTAATGACTAATAAAAAAATAACAACAAAAATAGAAATAAAGAATTTAAATATAGACTTTTATGTTAAAAAGTATTATAATAATTATAAGTTAACAAAAGAAGAAGAGATATATGTAATGTTAGGATTAGAATTAGAGGAATTAAATAAATTAAGTGAAAGGAATGAGATAGTGAAAGAATTTAAAAAAAGTGTAGAAGAAGCAAACAAAGATGAATTAGTAGTAAAATGGTTTAGTCCAGAACAAGAAAGGGAAATGCGAGAAAATTATATAAGGAGTGAAGCCGAAGAAAAAGGGATGAAGAAAGGTATAGTTGAAGGTAAAAAAGTAGGCATCGTTGAAGGCAAAAAGGCAGGAATTTTGGAAGGATTATTACAAACAGCTAAAAATATGTTAGAAGCTGATATGAATATCGAAACAATATCAAAATTAACAGGATTATCAGTAAAAAAAATTAAAGATATGTTGTTATAATAAACAATCTTTTTTTATTGTTTTATTTATTAATTTATTATATAATTAATATGGTGAATGATATGAAAGTTATAAAGTGGCCATTAATATATTTTTTGTTTCAATTTATTATAATAATTTTGTTAGCCTATAATTTTATTACGAATGGTAATGATACAAATTTATTTAATGAATATTTGAAAACTAAACAAATATATATAATTTTGATTGTTGCTATTATATTTATTCCTTTATTAATAAAAGATTATAAAAAATATCAAAATGATAAAAAAATTAAAATCAGTTATTTTAATTTAATTATATTAGGAGTTATATTAAGTTTAATTTATAATATTTTTGCTTATTATCTTAATTTTTTATTAAAAACATCTTTATTTGACAATAATAATAATTTAATAATTACATTAATATCTGCAGGATTAATAGGCCCAATTATTGAAGAATTAATGTTTAGAGGTATTATTTATAATGAATTAAAAAGTAAATATAAAAATATGAAAGCAATATTAATAACAACGATTTTTTTTGCTATTATTCATTTTAATATAATTCAAACTTTATATGCTTTAGCAATTGGTTTTATTTTGATATTTGTTTATGAAAAATATAAGAATATTAAAGCACCAATTATATTACATATGACTAGTAATATAACAACTACTTTATTTTTGCCAATTTTAATTCAAAATAATTTTGTAATTAACTATAGTGTATTTTTGATTTGTTTAATTTTGATAATAATTATAAAGAAATACACTAATATATTTAAGATATGATATAATATTTAAAGGTGATGTTATGAAAAATTTATATATAGATTTTGATGGTGTAATTATGGATACTATTGGTGTTACTTATGACATGTTAGATCGATTAGAAGTAGATCGAAAAGATCCAGAAAAAATGAAAGAATTTTACTCTAATTTAAATTGGAAACAATTATTAACTTTGACACCTATTATTAATGATGGTTTTAATTGTTTAAAAAAAATATTTGCTTCAAACAAATTTAATGTAGCCATATTGACACATGTAAATTCATTAGATGAAGCAGTCGCTAAAATAAACCATATTAGGAAATATTTTAAAGATGTAACAATAATACCAGTACCAAGGGAAATTTCAAAAACAAAAATATGCTTAAGTAAAGATGCAATTTTAATTGATGATTATTCCGGTAATTTAAAAGAATGGGAATCAGAAGGAGGAATTGGAATACAATTTTCTCGTGATTTAACTAAGGATAAAGGATTTCCAGTTATTGATAAATTAGATAAAATAATAGATATGTTTTAGGAGGTAATATGACTTATTTAGATGCGGAAAAAAGAGTAATAGATTTAATAAATTCTGGTTTGTACGAAGTTGTAACATTAGAAGATGTGAAGAGAATAAATTCAATAAATGTTTCAAATGATAATAAAGAATATATAAATGAAACTCTTGAAATTTATAGAAAATATTTAGATTTAATTTCATCTTTACCAGAAAAAATAAAACAAGGATTTTTAGAAACTTTAAGAAAAAATGAAATAAAACATAATCAAAAAGCAGAACATGAAAATATGTTTTTATTAGAGCTATATCGAACATTAGATTCATCTAATTCAATTGATTTGGGTGTTTCTAAATTAAATAAAAACCATATTTTAACTCCTAATGATCTAGAAGAATTACATGATAAAATTATGGAAGGAACAGAAGAAGAAGGTATAAATTTAGGATATAGAACTAAAGATGATAAAGTTGTTGAAGGTATAGAAGGTGGAGCAAGAGATATACATTTTATACCAATTAGAAAAGAAGAAATACCTGAAGCAATGAATTTAATATGTAAATTTATTAATTCTGAGGCTACAAAAGAAGAAGAAATATTTTTAAAACCATTTAATGCTCATGCTTTAATTGCTATATTACAAGCATTTCCTGATGGTAATACAAGATTAGCAAGATTAGTACATCAATTAAAAATATGGGATTTAAGCAGAAAATTTAATTTAACAAATATTAATCTACCTGCTCTTTATATGTCGAAAAGTTTTTTAATGATGCGTAGAAGTTATAGAGAAAATTTAAGAAAAATAGTTATCGAAAAAACTGATGATGCTTGGAATAGTTGGTATAGGTTTAGTTTAAACGCAGTAAATGAACAATTAAATTTTGGTATTTCTAATTTAGAAGAAATAAAAAGGAGATTATGATGGCATTAATAATAATTAATATTTTAATTTTAATGATTTACAACATTATAGATATAAAAAAAATATTACATAATTTACAACAAAATAGATATAATGAAGATAATAGATATTTAAAATGGATTTCTAAAAATAAAAGAATTGTTTTTGTAAGACCAATATTTTTATTTATTTTAATATTTTTATTAAGTTATTTTGGTGATATAAATATTATTTTAATAATAAGTATATTATTTAATATTTATTTGATAATAAGTTTTAGAAATTATTTAAAAAAAGAACAAGTAAAAAAACCACTTGTTAATACAGCAAGAATAAAAAGATTATGGGCAACTATATTTATTATATATTTTGTTTATTTTTTAATTATTTTTATTAATTATAATGAGAAATATATTAATTATTATCTTTTAATTTTATATTTATTAATATATTTAAATTATTTTATGGTTTATTTAGCTAATATAATTAATATACCAGTTGAAAAATATGTTTATTTAAGTTTTAAAAGGAAGGCTAATAAAAAACTAAAATCATTATCTAATATGGAAGTTATAGGTATCACTGGTAGTTATGGTAAAACTAGTACAAAAAATTTTTTATATGATATTTTAAATGAAAAATATATAGTTTTTAAGACTCCATTAAACTATAATACAAGTTATGGATTAATAAGAACAATTAATCAATATATTGATAAATATAATGATTATTTTATTGCGGAAATGGGTACACTAAAGAAAAATGATATTAAAACAGAAGCAAGTATTGTTAAACCTAAATATGGTATATTAACAACGATAGGTACTGCCCATTTAGATTCATTTAAAACAATTGAAAATATAGCTAAAGAAAAATTTGATTTAATTGAATCTTTACCAAGTGATGGCATAGCTATTTTAAATAAAGATGATAAAATACAAGTAAATTATCAAATAAACAATAATTGTAAAATATGTTGGTACGGTATTGAAAATAAAGATGCTGATGTTGTTGCAAGTGATATAGAATATTCTAGTAATGGTATGAGTTTTAATGTAACAATTGAAAATAAAAAATATGAATTTAAGACTAAAATATTAGGTACTGCTAATATATATAATATTTTAGCTGGTATTACTTTGGCTAAAGAGTTAGGCGTTAGTATTGAACAAATGCAAAGAGGAGTATTAAAAATAGTACCAGTTGAACATAGGCTACAATTAAAAAAATATGGTGATATTAATTATATTGATGATGCGTATAATTCTAATCCTATTGGCTCTAAAATGGCTCTAGATGTTCTTAACTTAATGCCTGGCAAAAAAATAGTTATAACACCAGGAATGATTGAATTAGCAGATAAACAATATGAATATAATTATAATTTTGGAACATATATTGCTGATGTTGCAGATTTAACTATTTTAGTTGGTGAAAAGCAAACTATACCAATTAAAGAAGGATTAATATCTAAAAAATATGATTTAGATAAGTTAAAAGTAGTAAATGATGTAAAAGATGCTATAGCAATCGCACAAACATATTTTAAAGGAGAAGTATATATATTATTAGAAAATGATCTACCAGATATTTTTAACGAGAGGTGATAATATGAACTTTAACATAAAAACAGATTCAAGAAAAATAAAAAAAGGAGATATTTTTGTTGCTTTAAAAACCGCTGAAGGTGATGGGCATGATTATATTTCAAAAGCAATTGAAAATGGTGCTAGCAAAATAGTTGCTAATCACGGAAGCTATTCCGTTGAAACAATTATAGTTGAAGATACTAGAAAATATTTAGAAGAATATTTGATAAAAAATTATAAAAAATATTTAGATGAAATGACTATTATTGGTTTTACAGGTACTAATGGTAAATCAACTTCAGTTAGTTTAATTTATCAAGCACTTAATTTATTAGGAATTCCTACTGCATCTATTGGAACAATTGGCTATTTTACTAAAGAAGGTAAAAAGTGTTATCTTGCTAATACTTCTCCAGATATTTGTGACACATATGAATTAATTATTAATGCATATAACGAAGGTCATAAAGTAGTTGCTTTAGAAGCAAGCAGTCAGGGATTATCAGATCGAAGATTAGAAGGAATCGAATATGATTATGCTATATTTTCTAATTTAACAAGAGATCATTTAGATATTCATAAGACTTTTGAAAATTATGCTTTAGCAAAACAATTAATGTTTAAAAGAGTTAAAAAAGAAGGTAAGGCTATCGTTAATATTGATGATATAAATAGTCACTATTTCTTATTAGATAATAATAATATAACTTTTGGTTTTAATAAAAGTGACTATCAAATAACTGATTTTAAAATGAATATTGAAGGAAGTACTTTTACCTATAAACACAATGATAAAAATGTAAATATTCATACTAAATTATTAGGAGAATATAATGCTTTAAATTTAATGCCAATTATCATTATTTTAGAAGATATGAAAATTAATCAAAATAAAATAGTTGAGATAATTTCTAAATTAGATCCACCAAAAGGAAGAATTGAAAGAATTAAATATAAAACTAATAATATTTATATTGATTATGCTCATACTCCCGATGGCTTAAAAAAAGTTGTAAGTACTATAAAAAGAGTTACTAAAGGTAACACTTATGTAGTATTTTGTTGTAGGGCTAATAGAGATATTGGAAGAAGAAAAGGAATGATGCAAGCAGCCACAGATTTGGCTAAATATGCAATCGTAACTAATGATCATATTTTTAAAGAAGATCCAATGAATGTAATAAAAGATATGTTGGAAGGATTAAAAAATAAAAACTATGAAATTATCTTAGATAGAAAAAAAGCTATTTATCGTGGAATTGATTTATTAGAAGAAAATGATTCTTTATTAATATTAGGTCATGGTCACGAAGAAGTATTAATAAATGAAAAACATGAAAAAGTTCCTTTTATTGAAAAAGATATAATTTTAGATTATATTAAACAAAAATGTAGTTGACACAAAAAAACATTCTCATAAAATATTGTGAGGTGTTTTTTTATGAATATAAAAGATGATTCGAGGAAAGTAGTAAAAGGTGATATCTTTGTTGCTTTAAAAAAAGTAAATGATGGTCATAAATATGTGTTAGATGCTATAAAAAATGGTGCTAATAGAGTAGTAGTGGAAGAAGGAAGTTATGATGTTGAAACTATAAAAGTTGATGATACTCATAAATATTTAGTCGATTATTTATATGATAATTACTACAATAAAATTAAAGATTTAAAACTAATTGGCATGACAGGTACTAATGGTAAAACGACAACTTGTTTTTTAATTTATCAAGCATTAAACAAATTAGGCATTAAGTGTGCGTATATCGGAACAATTGGTTTTTATTTAGATAAAAAAATAAAATCATTAAATAATACAACTCCAGACATTTTAGAAATATATGAATTATTATTGGAATGCGTTGATAATAATATTGAATATGTTGTAATGGAATGTAGTAGTCACGCTTTAGATATGCATAGATTAGATAAATTGGAGTTTAAATATGGTATTTTTTCTAATTTAACTATAGATCATTTAGATTATCATAAGACAATCGAAAATTATATTAAAGCGAAACAAAAACTATTTGATAAAGTAACGATTAAGACATTAGTTAATAGCGATGATGAATATAAAGATTATTTTATTAGAGATAACACCATAACTTATGGAATAAATGGTGATTATAAATTATCAGATATTGATTTAAATAATCGAACATTTAAAGTTAATAATATAACTTATAAAACTAATTTAATTGGGAAACATAATATATATAATTTATTAGTTGTAATAGCATTATTAAGTGAATTGAAATTAGATACAAAAGTAGTAGAAGATTTAACTTGTCCTCCAGGAAGAATGGATATAGTAAATAAAGATAATAATTTAATAATTATTGATTATGCTCATACACCTGATGCGGTTAATAAAATAATTAATTCTACTAAAGAATTAAAACATAATAAAGTAATAACAATAATTGGCTGCGGTGGAGATAGGGATAGTTCTAAAAGACCAATTATGAGTAATATAGCTTGTTCTAATAGTGATTATGTCATATTTACTAATGATAATCCTAGATGTGAAAATCCTAATAATATTATTAGTGATATGTTACATAATCTTGACAAATTTAATTATGAAATTATTTTAAACAGAGAAAAAGCCATTATAAAGGGTATACAAATGTTAGAAAAAAATGATATACTATTAGTACTAGGAAAAGGACATGAAAATTATCAAATTATAAATGGAGTAAAATATCATTTTGATGATAAGGAAATAGTAATGAAAAATATATAAGTGGAGATGATTATGTGTTAATTTTAGCAAAAGCTGTACTAGCATTTATGATAGGATTTATATTATCAATTATATTTGGAGTTGTCTTGATACCAATACTTAGAAAAATGAATGTAAAACAATCTGTAAGTATTTTTTTGTCTAAACATAAAGACAAAGAGGGAACTCCAACGATGGGGGGATTAATTTTTATAATTCCTACTATTTTGTCTGTTGTTATTTTATTATTGACGAATAAATTAGAAATGACTTATAATTTAGGAATTGTGATGTTTGTTTTTTTAGCCTATGCTTTATTAGGATTTATTGATGATTATTTAATTATAAAAAGACATAATAATATTGGATTAAGTGAATTACAAAAACTAATAGGTCAAATATTCATAGCATTTATATTTTTTATTTTATTTAGAGCGGGTGGAAGAGAACCGGTATTAGAGATATATACATTTAATTTAACAATTCCTTTAGGCAATTTTTATTGGTTATTAATATTACTTATGTTAGTAGCAACTACAAATGCAGTTAACTTAACTGATGGTTTAGATGGCTTAGCAGGTGGTTTATCAGCAATTGCATTTTTAGCTTTTGGTATGATAGCGTGGGCCTCACTCGGAATAGCTGGTAATGAAGATATTGGTGTATTTTGTTTTATATTAGTTGGAGCTTTAATAGCGTTTTGTTTCTTTAATACTTATCCTGCTAAAGTATTTATGGGTGATACTGGTTCTTTAGCCCTAGGTGGCACATTAGCAGCAGTATCAATAGTATCAAGCCATGAATTAACTTTAATTGTAGTAGCAGGCGTATTTGTAGTTGAAACTCTAGTATGTATTATTCAAAGATTATCAGTTAGATTTTTTGGTAAAAGAGTATTTTTGATGACTCCTTTACATCATCATTTTGAAAAATTAGGATGGCATGAATTAGATATTGTTAAAACATTCTGGTTTTTTGGCATCGTTTTAGCGGCTATTGCAATACTATGGGGAGTTTGGATTTAAAATATAACATAAAAGTTATATTTTTTTCATATATATTTATAAAGGAGGCAATTTATGGACAAGATAGATTCATTAAATAATTTAAATCATAATGTGACAATAAATGAAAGAAAAAATATAATTATAAGTGGTGTAAAAAAAATAGAAAGTTTTGATAATGAAGAATTTTTATTAGAAACAACAATGGGGAATATTGTTATAAAAGGTACAGAATTAGAAATAATTAAATTAGACACTTATCAAGGTACTGTATCAATAAAAGGAACTATAAATAGTTTAACTTATGATAGTATTAAAAAAGAAGAAGGAGTTTTTAGCAAATTATTTAAATGATGACATTAGATATACAAATTAAAACATTTGTAATTTCAATTTTATTTGGATTCATCTTTTCTTTTTTTATCGATTTGATTTATAAGCAAAAAGTAATAAATATTATATTTTCTTTCCTATTTATTATAATTTTCACTTTTATTTATTTTTTAACCTTATTAAAAATAAATAATGCAATTATTCATCCTTATTATATTATTTCTTTTATAATTGGCTTTTTTTTACATATTATAATAAAGAAATATATTAAACAAATTGTATTATTTAAAAAAAAGTGATATAATCTTCTAGGAGGATAGATATGAGGAAAAAAGTTTCAAAAAAGTCTAAAAGAAGATTGATGATATTTGGAATTCTTTCTATTATTGCAATAGGGTATTTTTTTGTTACTTTAATTGGTTATACTTATAATTACATTTCCTTAAAAAATGAAGAAACAAACTTAAAAAATCAATTAGTTTCTTTACAAGATAAAAAAGCAAATTTAAAAATAGAAATTCAAAAATTAAATGATCCTGAATATGTTGTTAGATATGCAAAAGAAAATTATTTATATTCTGAAGATGGTGAAATTGTATTAAAAATAGAAAATAATACTCCAGTTGTAAATAATGTTCAAAATAATAACAATTATTATTTGATAATCGGGATTGGAATTTTAATATTTTTAGTTATTATAATAAAAATAAGAAAAAAAGAGAAAAAATAATTTTCTCTTTTTATAATTTAAAATCGTTTGTAATATCGTCGTTCATATTTTTGCCATCGTAATAAGTTTTTTCTTTGTATTTTGCTATAATAGCTACTAAATTACTTGGAAATTTTCTAACTAATTTATTATAATCGGTGATTATATCGTTATAATATTTTCTTAATGCTGTTATTTCATGTTCACTTTCATTTAAAGAGATATCTATCTTTAATAAAGCATCGCTTTCATTTAATTCTGGATAATTATCTTTGTAATAGTTAAATTCGTTAATTGCATCATATAATTGTCGATCTAAATCAAAATTTGATAATTTGCGACTCCTTAATTTTACTATTAATCCTAAAACATCTTCTTCAGTTTTAATATTACCTTTAATGATGTTAATTGATTTATTAAGTAAATCAAATCTTTTTCTTAATGTTGTATCGATATTTGCTTCTACTTCATTTATTCTAATAATAAATCCTTGAAATTTATTATAAGTATTTACATACCAAACTAAAATTAAACAAATAAAAATAATAATTATTAATGTTATAAAAAATACACTCATCTACATTCACCGTATTTATTATAACAAATTTTTTGTAAAATATCAATTAGTTGAATAAAAATCTGGATCGTAATTTACAGGTTCATCAAATGATATATAATCGACATATATCATTAATAATAATTCCCAAACTCCATTTGTTGGGTCACTTAAAATAATGTGATCACGACCTGATTGTTCAATTATTCCAGTAAATTCTAAATCACGCCATTCATTAGAATCAGGAAAAGTTTGATGAATTCTAACTTTTTTACCTTTGTTTAATCGCAAAATATTTTCGATATAAGATTGTTCTGCAGGAAGTGCCATTTGCTGATAATTAGTATTACCGGGCGGCGTTGGTTTTACATACATTTGCCCATTATATTGATTATAATAATTCATAATATTCTCCTCTCATAATAAAATATATTAAAAAATGTTAAAAATATGATATAATTATTTTGGTGATAAAAATGAAAGTAAAAGTAGGAATTTCTAATCGACATGTTCATTTAAAACAAAGTGATTTAGATATTTTATTTGGAAAAAATTTAACAATTAAAAATAAAATAAATCAACCAGGTCAATTTGCTTCTAATGAAACTGTAACAATTAAAACTGATAAGTCGGAAATTAATAACGTAAGAGTTTTAGGCCCAGTTAGAAATTATACACAAATAGAAATATCTAAAACTGATGCATATAAATTAGGTTTAAATCCACCCGTTAGAACATCAGGAGATTTAGAAGATAGTGAAGTAGTTACAATAATCGGACCTAAAGGTAGTATTAAAACTAACGGCTGTATTATTGCTGATAGACATCTGCATATAACCTATCAAGACAAAGAAAGATATAATATGCCAGATAAAATATTAGTTAAAATAGGCGGTATCAAACCAGGCGTTGTTGAGGTTAATGTTAAAGCGAGTGAAGAAGCATATTTTGAAATACATTTAGACACAGATGACGCTAATGCTTTTTTACTTAAAAATGATGATGAAGTTGAAATTATGTAATTTTGACTTTTTTTTAATAATAATTTATAATTGTTCTAGAGGTGATTATTTTGACTTTAGAAATTTTAAAACAATTATTATCTAGTTTCGGTTGGGAGTATAAAATAATTTATGATAGTCAAGTTATAGTAAGTGGTAAATATAATGAATTAACAAAAAAAATGATTTATGAAGATACATTTCAATATGAAAATAATTATTACAAATGTAAAGAAAAAACTATTATACTTGACGGGATTGAATGTAGGGTTTCTTATTTAGAAGATGTAACAAAGTATATTGAATTTGTTTTAGCCTTAAAGAAGGATAAAATAACAGGGTTAGCAACAAGAGAGGATTTGGAAGATTATATTGCAAAATTAAGAAAAACGAGTATTTTTGTACTATGTGATATAGATGATTTTAAAAAAGTTAACGATAATTATGGCCATCCAGTAGGTGATCAAGTTTTGAATTTATTAGGAAGTATTATTAAAAAAAATATTCGTGAAAAAGATTTTGCAGGAAGATATGGCGGAGAAGAATTTTTAATTATATTTGATACTGATAATATTGAATCAGTAAAATTAAGGATTGATAAAATTAATCGAGATTTTAATATGCAAACTGAAAATTTAAATTTATCATTTTCTGCAGGATTATCTTTATATGATGGAAGTAAAAGGATTACCAAAGCAATTAAAGAAGCAGATGTTGCTTTATATTATGTCAAAAAAAATGGTAAAAATAATAGTGCGATATTTGATAAAGAAATGGAAGAAAATTTTACAAAATAAAAAGAGAATCAATCTCTTTTTAAATTTTCATACCAGTTTTTGATATATTCTTTTCCACTATTAAATACATCACTACCAACATCACCAATAATTTCAATTGCTTCTTTGGTATAATCAATTATTTCATCTTTAGCATTTATAATAGCATTATAATTTTCTTCGCCTAATTTTTCTTTAGAAAATTCACTTACATTTTCAGCACCTTTTTTAATTAGTTCACTAGCTTTATTAAAAGCTTTTTTTGTAGTATCAGAAATAGTGTCTTTATAATTAGGAAATTTATTTTCGATCTTATTATCTATTTTGTTAGCAATTTCCAAAACCTTTTGTTTACCAGAATCTGTTAATTTATCAAATGTAACGCCATTTATTTCGCTATCATAAAATATAAAATCAACGATTGTTATAAATGTTCCTTTTACCTTTTCTTTAGCGTTAGAAATATTTTCACTATCTAAAATTGTGTCTACTTCTTCTTCAATATTGTTAAATGTGGCAATAGCAGTTTCATCATTTTGACTATAATTTTGAGTTTCAATTTGGGCATTGTTTTCTATTTCATGTTGTGGAATATTTTCATTAAATTCAGGTTGACCATCTACTACTTGATTATTATTTGTTGGCATTTTAAATTCATTACTTTCTTCATGAATATTAGTTAAACTAGAATCTGTTTTAGAACATCCAGATATAGTAACAATAATAAAACCTGATAATAATATACAAATAATTTTTTTATGATTGACTTTTTTAAAATTCATAAAATCAACTCCTCTAAAATATTATAGCATTTTAGTAAAAAAAAGCAAATTTATGATATAATTAATGAAGGTGATTAAATTGAAAAAAGTTATTATTGACGGTAATGAAGCATGTAGTAATATAGCTTATTTATTTACAGAAGCAGCAGGTATTTATCCAATTACACCTTCTAGTCCAATGGCCGAACATATTGATAAATGGTCAAATAAAGGTTTTACTAATATATTTGGTAATAAAGTGAAAGTAATTGAAATGCAAAGTGAAGCAGGGGCTAGTGGTTTAGTTCATGGCTTACTTAGATCAGGTATTTTAACTACGACTTTTACAGCAAGTCAAGGATTATTATTAATGATACCTAATATGTATAAAATAGCGGGTGAAATGTTACCTTGCGTTATGCATGTAGCAGCACGAAGTTTATCAACTCATGCTTTATCTATTTTAGGAGATCATCAGGATATTTATGCAACTAGAGCAACAGGATTTAATATGTTGGCATCTTCTAATGTAAATGATACTAATTTTTTAGGAGCAGTAGCCCATTTATCAGCAATTGAATCTAGTTTACCATTTATGCATTTTTTTGATGGATTTAGAACATCACATGAATTACAAAAAATAAATATTTTAGAGAGTGATGATGTTAAAAATTTAATTAATTATGATAAATTAAATGAATTTAGAAATAAAGCTATTAATATTAATAATCCTAAAACTTATGGTACTAGTCAAAGTGATGATGTTTATTTTCAAGCTACTGAAATAAGAAATAAATATTATGATAAAGTTCCTGATATAGTTAATAGTTATATGGAAAAAATTAATAAGATAACTAATAGCGATTATAAACCATTTAATTATTATGGTAATAGAGAAGCCAAAAAGGTTATTGTTGCAATGGGCTCAGTTTGTGAGACTATTAAAGAAGTAATCGATGATTTAAAAGAATACGGTCTAATTGAAGTTCATTTATATCGTCCGTTTTCTAGTAAGTATTTTTTAAACATTTTACCTAATACAGTTGAAAGTATTGCAGTATTGGATCGAACTAAAGAATTTAATAACGAACCTTTATATTTAGATGTTGTAAATGTATTAAAAGATAAAAATATTAAAGTAGTAGGTGGAAGATATGGATTATCTAGTAAAAATACAACACCTAGTCAAATAAAAGCCGTATATGATATGTTAGATAATCCTGTTTCTAATTTTACTATTGGTATTAATGATGATGTAACTAATTTGAGTTTAAAAGAAACAGATTATAAATTAGATAATAGTTTAGAAATGTTAGTATATGGTTACGGGTCTGACGGTATGGTAAGTGCTTCTAAATCATTAATAAAATTAATTGGAAAAAATACTAATAAGTATGTCCAAGGATATTTTCAATATGACTCTAAAAAATCTGGTGGTGTAACTAATTGTCATTTAAGATTTAGTGATAATAAAATTAAATCAACTTATTATGTTGAGCATCCATCATTGATAGTAGTCACTAAAGATACTTATTTAAATGATTATGAAATATTGAATAAAATTAAAGACAATGGCATATTTGTATTAAATACAGTAAAAAATGAAAAAGAAGTAATTAATTTTTTGCCTAGTGATGTTAAATATATTATAAAAAACAAAAATATTAAATTTTATATTATCAATGCTTATGAATTAGCGTCTAAAGCAGGTATTAAAAACAAAATAAGTACGATTATGGAAGTTGTAATGTTACATTTAACTAATTTTTTAAATGATGATATTGTTAAACAATTAAAAGATGACATTAAAAATAGATTTGATTTAAAGAGTGAAGAAATAGTTAAATCTAATATATTTACTATTGATAATGCTATCAAATATTTAAAAGAAGTTAAATTAGATGATGATTATGAATATCAAGAAAGACCAAAATATGTTGATGTTTATTTAGCAATGCGTCATCGCAAAGGTGATGAATTAAAGGTGTCTAGTTTCGAAAATATGCCTGATGGGACATTTAATGCCGGAACTAGTAAAGATGAAAAAAGGTGTATTTCTGATTTTGTACCTTCTTGGATAAGTAGTAATTGCATTAAATGTAATATGTGTTCGTTTGTTTGTCCACATGGCGTAATTAGACCGTTTCAACTATCTGATGAAGAATATGAAAAAGCTCCAGATTATATAAAAGAAAGATGTATTGATAAATATATAATTGGTATTAGTGTTAAAGATTGTACAGGTTGTGGATTATGTATTAAATCATGTATGTCTAAAGAAAAATCATTAGAATTTAAAGAATTGATTGATGTAGAGGAAGAACAAAAAGTATTTGATTATTTATCTAAAAATATAACTTGCAAAGAAAATAATTTAAATAATGTTAAAAATACTCAATTTAAACAACCTAAATTTGAATTTAGTGGAGCTTGTGCTGGATGTGGAGAAACACCTTATATCAAATTGTTAACGCAATTGTTTGGTGATAGTATGATAATATCAAATGCAACTGGTTGTTCTTCAATATATGGGGCTAGTGCACCTTCTACACCTTATACCATACCTTGGGCAAGTTCATTATTTGAGGATAATGCTGAATATGGATTTGGATTTTTACAAGCGGATAAAATAAATAAACAGAAGATTGTTAATATTATGAGTAAATATAAAGAATTTGATGAATATATTAATAATATTGATGATTACAATATAACAAAAAAATATTATGATACAATTGATTTTAATAAATATAAAGAATTGTTACCTTATAAAGACTATATTGTTAAAAGAAGTATTTGGGCTATCGGCGGTGATGGTTGGGCTTATGATATTGGCTTTTCTGGAATTGATCACGTTTTAGCAAGTGGTGAAAATATTAAAATTTTAGTTCTTGATACTCAAGTATATTCTAACACTGGCGGTCAAGCAAGTAAGGCTACACCAAAAGGTAGTGTTGCTTTGTTTGCAAGTGCTGGTAAGCAAACAAATAAAAAAGATTTAGCGAGAATGATGATGAGTTATCCTGATGTTTATGTTGCTCAAGTATCATTAGGTGCTAATCCAATGCAATTAATTAAAGCATTTAATGAGGCTAATAACTATAATGGCCCCGCTATTATAATTGCTTATGCTCCTTGTATATCTCATGGTATTAAAGGTGGTATGGTTAATAGTATCGATATGGAAAAAGAGGCTGTTAAATGCGGTTATTTTCCAATTTTTAGAAGAAACCCATTAACTAAGTTTACTTTAGATTGCAATCCTGATTTTAATCTTTATGAAGAATTTTTAACGAAACAAACAAGGTATACCATGTTAGATAAATTAAATGATGATTCTAAAGAATTATTAAAATTAAATAAAGAAAATGCTATTAAAACTTATGAATATTATAAAAAGTTAAACGATGAAGTTTAACTTTTTTAACATTCATAAAAAATGTTAGTAATATTAACTAACATTTTTAGAATTATGCTGCTTTATTTAATGTTCTTAATTCTCTTGCGCTCATTCTTACTGTTTGCCCATTATCTAATGTTACTTTTTGTAAATTTGGTTTTCTTGCATGTTTAGTAGCTTTACAAGAATGAGATCTTAAATTACCAGTTAAAGGTTTTTTACTTGTTATTTTTTTAGCCATAATATTCCTCCTTGTTTTCTTCGCTACTACATTTTACTATAATATTTTAAATAAGTCAAATAAATTCTTTAAAAAATATACAAAATATAGTAAAATATTTATGGGTGATATTATGGGACCACTTTATATAAAGACAGATAATAGTTTATTAAGTAGTTTGATTAAAATTGATGATTTAATAAATTATGCTTTAAAAAACAATATAAAAGTTTTAACTATTACTGATGATTCGATGTATGGCTGTTTAGAATTTTATATAAAGTGTAAAAAAAATAATATTAAACCAATTATTGGATTGGAAATAAATAATATTGTTTTATATGCTATTAATTATAATGGATATAAAAACTTAATTAAATTAAGTACAATAAATTCAAAAGATAAAGTAGATTTAAAAGATTTAATTAAATATAGTGATGACTTAATATGTATTGTGCCATATAGTAATTTAGATAATTATGATGATTATAAATTTTATAAATATTTATATAAAGGGTATACTAGTTTAGACGAAAGAAGAAGTTTAAGTGGTAAATTAGTTTATTTAAATGAAGTATTATATTTAGAAGAAAAGGATAAAGAATATTTAAAATATCTATATGCTATAAAAAAAAGTACAAGTATTAATGAAATTAGTCTAAATAAGCATGATAATTATTTATTAAGTTATCAATTATATGTTGATGATTGTAATGAAGAAATAATTGAATTATGTAATTTAGATTTACCCCTTAAACAAGATTTACTCCCAATATATAAATGTCCAAATAATTTAGATAGTTATTCTTATTTAAAACAGTTGGTTATAAATGGGTTAAAAAAGTTATTTGGTGATAAAGTAAATAAAATATATTTAGATAGATTAAAATATGAATTAAATATTATAAATAAAATGGGATTTTGTAATTATTTTTTAATTGTTTGGGACTATGTTAAATATGCTAAAGATAATAATATATTAGTTGGATTAAGAGGAAGTGCCGCCGGTTCTTTAGTTTCATATTGCTTAGAAATAACATCAATTGATCCTATTAAATATAATTTATTATTTGAAAGATTTTTAAATCCTGAACGAATCAGTATGCCTGATATTGATATTGATTTCGAATTTACTAAAAGAGATGAAGTTATAAATTATTGTATTAATAAATATGGAATTAAAAGAGTAGCGCCTATTATTACTTTTGGTACTTTAGGTAGTAAACAAGTAATAAGAGATGTGGGTAAAATATTAAATATTAGTTCTGATATGGTTGATAGTTTTGTTAAATTAATCGACGCAAAATTAAGTCTATATGATAATTATCCGAGAATCAAAAATTATTTAAATAATAATGAATTAAAAAAACTATATAAAATTTCTTTGAAATTAGAAGGATTAAAAAGGCATACTTCTGTTCATGCTGCTGGTGTAGTAATGTCTAGATATGATTTGGATGAAATCATTCCTTTAACTTATCACGATAATTTATATATAACTAGTTATTCAATGGAATATTTAGAAGATATAGGGTTATTAAAAATGGATTTTTTAGCATTAAAGAATTTAACTTTAATAAATAACATTTTAAAAGAAATTAATTTAAAATTTGATGATATTCCACTTAACGATAATAAAGCTATTGATATATTTAATAAAGCGGATACAATTGGTATTTTTCAATTTGAATCTAGTGGTATGATTAATTTTATTAATAAATTTAAAATAACTAATTTTGATGATATCGTAGCGGCTATTGCTTTATTTAGACCTGGTCCTATGAATAACATTGATAGTTATATTAAAAGGAAAAATAATATAGAAAAAATTGATTATATTACTGATAGTTTAATTCCTATATTAAAAAGCACTTATGGTATTATTATTTATCAAGAACAAATAATGCAGATAGCCAATGTGATGGCAAATTATTCATTAGCGGAAGCCGATTTATTAAGAAAAGCAATGAGTAAAAAGAAAGAAGATATATTATTAAAAGAAAAGGATAAATTTATTAATCAGAGTATTTCTAATGGTTATAGTAAAGATGTTGCAACTAAAATATACGATTTGATTTTAAAATTTGCGTCTTATGGTTTTAATAAGGCTCATTCTGTTTCTTATGCAATGATTGCTTATAAAATGGCTTATTTAAAGGCTCATTATTATAAAATATTTATGAAAAATTTATTATCTATGGTAATAGGAAGTGAAATAAAAACTCGAGAATATATTAATATTTGTAAAGTTAATGTTTTAAAGCCGGATATTAATATCAGTGAATTAGATTATATAATATATAATGACAATATAGTTTATCCTTTAACAAATATTAAAAGTATTGGTAATGCTATAGCATCTTCAATTATAAATGAAAGAAATAAACATAAATATGAAGATATATTTGATTTTGTTTCACGAAACAAATTAAATAAAAATATTTTAGAGAATTTAAATAAAGCTGGTTGCTTTGAAAAATTTCTTAATCAAAAAACATTCGATAATAATATAGATTTAATAATTAATTATAGTGAATTAGGTGGTTTATTAGAGGATAATTTAAAACCCGAATTAATTAATATGCAAGAATATAGTAAACAGGAATTACTAAAAAGAGAATTAGAGGCGTTTGGTACTTATTTAAGTGGTCATCCTGTAACTAATTTAAAAAGGAAATACAAAGCAATTAATTTGATAGATATAGGTAAATATTATGATAAAAAAGTTATTGCGATTATTTTGATAGAAAATATAAAAAAGGTAAAAACTAAGAATAACAAAGATATGTACTTTATAACAGGAAGCGATGAAACAAATAATTTAGAATTTATTTTGTTTTCTGATACAATTTGTGATATAATTATAAGTAGTGTATATATAGTAGAGGGTAGAGTTGAAAAAAGGTTTGACAAATACCAAATTGTAATTAGTAGAATGAAGAAGGTGGACAATGAAAAATAAAGGTTTTACATTAGCAGAATTGTTAGGAGTTTTAATTGTTTTAGCAGTTATTGCATTAATATCAATTACATCAATTACTAATATAATGAAAGAAAATAAAGAAAATTTATATAATATTCAAATTGATAACATTATAGTAGGTGCGAAAACTTGGGCTAGTAGTCATGTTTTTGAATTACCAGAAAATGATGGAGAATCAATTACTTTAACTTTAGAACAATTAAAACAAGCAGGATTCGTTGAAAATGATATAACTAATCCTAAAACAAATGAATTATTTAGTAATGATTTGCAAGTTAAAATAACAAAAGTTGATAACAATTATAAATATGAAGTTATCGAATAAAATATAATGAGGTGATTTATGAATATTTTAGACATAATAATTATAATTTTTATATTATTTGGTGCCGTTTTAGGATTTAAGAGAGGCTTTACTAAAGAAGTAGTTGAAGCGTTAGGTTTTGTAGTCGTTGTAATTATTGCTTACTTTTTAAAAAATCCTTTGTCTGTAATTATGTATGAATATTTGCCGTTCTTTAAAATCGGATTACTAAAGAATGTTGAAATATTAAATATATTAGTATATGAAGGAATAGCCTTTATCATTTGCGTTATTTTATTATCTATTGTGTTAAAGGTATTATTGACAATAACATCAGTTTTTGAAAAAATAATTAATGCTACAATTATACTTAGTTTACCTTCTAAAATAGCCGGTGCAATAGTAGGCATATTATACCATTATGTATTTGTTTTTATTGCTTTATATGTTGTATCACTAACTATTTATGATGTTGATTTTATTGATGATTCAAAATATAAAGATAAAATTTTAGATAAAACACCAATATTATCATCTTTCGCTGATAAGAGTGTCAACGTAATAAATGAATTTATCGTTTTAAAAGATAATTATAGTGATAAAACGATTAGCGAAAGTGAATTTAATTATCAAGCAATAGAATTATTTCTAAAATATGAAATAATAACGCCAGAATCACTAAAAAAATTGATTGATGAAGGAAAAATTGATACTTTTGATAATTATGGCGATTTAATAAGAACATATGGAGGAGATTTAAATGGAAATTAAAAATGAAAAAGAATTTAATGAAATAATTAATAGTGAGTATGCTTTAGTTGATTTTTTTGCAACTTGGTGTGGACCTTGTAAAATGATGGGACCAGTATTAGAAAGTGTCTCTTCAAATAGAGATAATATTAAAATTATAAAAGTTGATGTTGATAAATTTGAATCACTGGCTAGAACATATGGAGTAATGTCTATTCCAACTCTTATTTTATTTAAAAAAGGTCAAATTGTTGATAAAAAAATTGGTTTTTTGGCAGAACCTTTATTAAATGAATGGATAGATAATAATCGATAAAATGCAAAGATATTTTTCTGAATTAAAAAAAGATAATATGTTAATTCTTTCTAAAGATGATTTATATCATATTAAAACTGTTATGCGGATGAAAGAAGATTATATTGAGGTTGTTTATAATAATCAATTACACATTTGTAAATTAGACAAAGATTATAATGCGGTAATTGAAAAAATAGTAGTAGCAAAAAAAGAAAAAAAATATAAATATATTTTATGTGTACCACTTTTGCAAGAACAAAAGATGTCTTTTGTTTTACAAAAAGCAACAGAATTAGGAGTAGACGAAATAGTTCCGTTTTTAACTACAAGAAGTATGGTTAAAATAGATGGTAAAGAAAATAAAAAAATTGAACGATGGAATAAAATTTGTAAGGAAGCAAGTGAACAATCAAAAAGATTAGATATTCCATTTATAACAAATGTGAAAAAAATCGAACAATTAGATTATGATGGATTAAAAATAGTTTGTAGTACAAGAGAAAAAGATAATACAATAAAAAAAGTATTAAAAAATAATTTAAAATGTGATACAATAATTATGTTAATAGGTCCAGAAGGTGGATTAACAGAACTAGAAGAAGATAAATTAGTAAATATGGGATTTAAACTAGTAACATTAGGAAATAATATATTACGAGTAGAAACAGTGCCAATTTATTTGTTAAGCGTGTTAAATTATGAATTGATGGAGTGATGTAAATGGATACAATTTTAGAAAATATAATACAATATAAATATGTTTTCATAATTGCTTTTTCTTTAATTTTATTAATTATAATTTTATTAATTATATTAAAACCTAAAAAAATTAAACCTATTGAAACAACTATCGATGATGTTAAAGAAGAAAAAACAGATATTGAAAAAGTCATTGAAGCGTTAGAAGAAAATAAGCAAGAACGCGTTATGACAACATTTGAAGAAGAACAAGAAGCAAATGCTATAATTAGTTATCAAGAATTAGTTAAAGCAGTCCAAGAAAAAAAATTACAAGGTGTTGAACCAATCAAAAAAGCTGAACCGCAAGTTCCACAAGAATTAATAAATATTGAAGAAATTGAACAACCAGAAATAAAGGACAATTTAGAAATTAAGATTGACGAAGAACCACAAAAAGAAACAAAGTTTAAAAATAGTGAATTTATATCACCTGTGTTTGGCAAAGATAATAATGATAAATTTTTAAAAGATTTAAAGGATTTTAGAAATAATTTATGAAATATTATATAATTAATTTAGGATGTAAAGTAAACGCTTATGAAGCAAAAGTTATGAGTGATTTACTTGATAATAATGGTTATGTTAAAGGAAGTATTGATGATGCAGATATATACATTGTCAATACTTGTTTTGTCACTAATGTTGCTGAGCACAAATCTTTTCAAATGATTCACAAAGTTATTAAAAGAAGTCATAAATTAGTTATAGTTTGTGGTTGTTTATCCCAAATGAAATCTGAAGAAGTATTAGATATTGATGGTGTTGATATTGTATTAGGTAATAAAGATAAAACTAGAATAATTGATTATATTAATAATTATAAAGAAAAAATTAGTAAAATTTATGATTTATCTAATACTGAATTTGAAGATATGCAATTAAATAATTTTGATAAAACAAGGGCTTTTGTTAAAATCCAAGATGGTTGTAATAATTTTTGTTCTTATTGTATAATTCCATATACTAGAGGTAATATAAGAAGCAAAAAAAGAGAAGATGTTTTAACTGAAATAAATAATTTAGTTAAAAATGGGCATAAAGAAGTCGTTTTAACAGGAATTCATACAGGAAATTATCATGATGGTGAATATGATTTTGCTGATTTATTAAGCGATATAGTTAAAATAAAGGATTTAAAACGATTAAGAATATCTTCAATTGAAATAACTGAAATAAATGATCGCGTAATGGATATAATAGATAATAATGATGTATTAGTAGATCATATGCATATTCCTTTACAATCTGGTTCTAATGAAATATTAAAACTAATGAATAGAAAATATGATATTAATTATTTTATAGATAAAATTAATAAATTAAGAAGTATTAGACCTAATATGTCTATTACAACGGATGTTATAGTAGGCTTCCCTAATGAAACAGAATTATTGTTTGAAGAAACAATAGAAAATATAAAAAAAATTAAATTTTCTAAATTGCATGTTTTTCCTTATTCATTAAGAGAAGGTACTAAAGCAAGTTTAATGGATAATCAGGTTGATAATGTTACTAAAAAAGAAAGAGCCCATATTTTAATTGATTTATCTAAAAAATTGGAGTTAGATTATATGAATAATTTTATTAATAAAAATTTAGAATTTATTCCTGAAACTTATAAAGATGGTTATTTATATGGTCATACCGGTAATTATTTAAATATAAAATTAAAAGGAAATAAAGATTTAATTAATAAAATTGTTTCAGTTAAAATAATAAATATAGAGTATCCGTATTGTATAGGTATTGTAAATGAGTGATTGACATTAAATGTTATATATAATATACTTTAAATAGGGTGATAATTATGAAACGATATTCATTACAAAGAAAGAGTTATGTAGAAGTTATAAGTGATAATTTTTCTGAAACTTTAAAAAGTTTTGGTGGTTTTGTCGGTTGTTTAACTACTACAGGCATAGTTTGGGGAATTATTAGAAATATGGATATTGCTGGTAAATTATCATCTAATGATGAAATAAAATTGGTACCTGGTATTTTTGCTCTTTGTGCTGTATTTTTTGCTAAGCAAATGTATAATAACTTTAAAGAAGAAAGAGAAAGAGTACATCAATTGGCTTTAGAAATTGAAAAAGAAAAAAGTATTAAAAAACAAGAATATAAAAAATCAATGTCTGATTTTATTACTCCAGATCAAATGTCACAATTAGGATTACAAAAATCATTTGATAAAGATGAAAAAGTAGTTGAATTAAAAAAATATCGTGATATTTTAGTTAGTGATAAGAAAGATAATGGTGCTACACAAGGAAAAAGAAAATCACTAAATAATGGTATATTTAGCCCTAATGACACTTATTAAGTAATTTTCAAAAAAATATTTTTTTAAAAATATGGTATAATATATATAACAAGGTAAGTTATAAATATGAGGAGGAGTTATAATGAATTTAAAACGAGGATTTACGCTAATCGAATTATTAGCAGTAATAATTATACTTGCTATAGTTGCCCTTATTGCAACCCCAATAATATTAGACGTAGTAGAAGATGCAAGAAAGAGTGCAGGATTATCCGAAGCAAATATGATATATAGTGGAATAAATAACTATTGTGCAACAGAAGATGTAAAATATCAATTAGATAATAATTATACAAAAATATGTACATCAAGTATGACAAAAGAAAATGTACCAACAATGGTCAACTTAGGAAATGCGAAAGTAATAGAAATAGAATATAGCGATAAATTAACTTGGCTAAAAGTAAAAAGTAATGGACATATCTATAGTTTACAAGATAATGCAATGGTAGAAGGAGATTTAGATAAACCAGAAGCAAAATATGCCGTAGGAGATTTATTAAAAGTCCAAGTAAGTGATAGTGAAACGCAAAATATCTATGTATTAGAAGTAAATGGTGATGAAATAGTAGGAATATTAGATAGAAATTTACCAGGAGTAACAGTAGCGTGGATAAGTGAAGCAGATTATAATAGTGCCGGAGGCAATTGGAATAGTGATTCAGATGAAGTAAAAAATCAAAATTTATATGAATTTGGCCCAATAACAGCATTAGCAGCAATGAATGAAAGAACAAGTAATTGGAATAAAGTAAATAAAATAGAAATGCCAGAAGCAGAAGAAATGTTGAAACTAACAGAATATTACAAAGAATTAGAGTCAAGCGGAGAAACAGCGAATTGGGAAAGTGAATATTCAACAGAGTTTAACACGTTATATATGGAAAATGAAAGCATTCAAAATTGTAGTAGTGGAAGCGAATGTCGAGAAGCAATAACAGCAGCAGGAGGAGAAAAGTATTTATTACCAGAATGGGCAACAATAAATTTAGAAACAACAGGAGATAACAGTGCAGGATATGGATATTGGACAAGAACACCAATGAATTACAGTGTTGTGTCTGACCCTGATTACGCGTGGTACGTGAGTGACCGCGGCATCCTCATCCGCGACGACGTGGTTTACTCTGGCAGCGTTGGCGTGCGCCCAGTTATCCATATCTATGAATCTAACATCCTTTCTAAATTAGAGGCCCTAGAGTATGTAAACCCAGACGATGTCGTTGGAGCAAGTTAGCAAAAGATACTAATTGCGTAAAATCCCGAAGGGATTTATAAGCCGCACGCGAAGTCGTGTGGCCAAAAGAGGGGCAAGATAGTATAACTAACAATGATAGTGTATAATCTAGTGTGTAAATAAAAAAACATACTAGATTTTTATTTGTGGAAAAAAGGAGAGGATAAGAGATGAAAGAATTAACTATAACAGATTGTCCAAAAAGAAGATTAGAAGATACTTATTTGGTTGTTTATGCTATTAAAAATGAAATAAATATTAAAAAAGGTGAATATATAGAAAAAGAAGATATTTATACTTTAGTTGGTATTGATAAAAAAGGTTTTAGAACTCTAATTAATGTTTATACTGATAGAAAAAATAATAATAGATATTGGCTTGATTGTTTTGAAAATTTAAAAGTTAGAGGTATTAAAAATATATTATTTCTTTCTGTTGATGATAATAAAAATATTAAAAAGGCTGCTAAAGTTTCATTCCCTACTATAACTTTTATAGATTCTATTACTGATATTATGCCTAAGTTTTATAAATTTTCTTATGAAAAAAATGCTAGAGAAATCGGTAGTAAACTTCATAATTTATATGTACAAAAAACTTTAACTGACTTTAAAGAGCAATTTAAAAAATTTAAAGAAAGATACAATAATGTTATTCATCAAAAATTAATTGAAAAGTATTTAACTAATATCGAATCTTTATACAAATATAGTGTTAATATTAGAAAATTATTATTTAGGCATTCCGCTAATATATATTTATATGATAGAATAAGATTAAGTTTTAACAGTCAAAAAAGTTATGTTAATAATTTAGAAGAAGTTTATGAAAAACTTGGTGGTATGGATGATTATTTTGGCTTTACTTCATTTAAAAAGAATGAATGGATTCTAATGCTAAATGATATTATTCAACTTTATCCAGATTTAGAATTAATTTAAGGAGCAGTATTATGAAAAAAGAGAAAACTTTAAATGATATGATTATAGAAGAAGCAGTTAATAAATTTAAAAATGGAGAAATTAAAAATAGTTTGGATGTTGAAAATTTTATTGACTCTTTATTAGAACCTCTTATGCAAAAACTACTTGATACTGAATTAGATAATCATTTAGAATATTCTAAATATGAACGTAATAAAAGTGATAATAGTAGAAATGGTTATTGTAAAAGTAAGCAAGTTGAAACTAAATATGGTTCTATTGAAGTAAAAACTCCACGTGATAGAAAAGGTAGTTTTAAGCCTGCTATAATAGAAAAAGGACAAACTAAACTTACTGGTTTTGAAGATAAATGTATTTCTTTATATGCTAAAGGCGTTAGTTTAAGAGATATTGAGAAAATATTAAAAGATCTTTATGGTGTTAATATTGGTAAAGATGAAATAACGAGATTAATTTCTGCTGTTAATGAAGAAGTTGAAAAGTTTAGAAATAGAAAACTAAAACCTCTTTACATTTTTACTTATGCTGATTGTTTATATATTCCAATTAAAGGCGATAATATAAACAGTCAAAAAAAAGCCATTTATGTAATCATAGGAGTAGATGCTCAAGGATACAAAGATATATTAGGTATGTGGATTGATAAAAATGAATCTGCTAGTTTTTGGACTAATGTATTTGAAGATTTGAAATCAAGAGGTGTTGAAGATATATTATATATGTCTAGTGATGGGATAGCAGGATTTAAAGGCTCTTTAGAACTTGTATTTCCTAAAACTCAATCCCAAAGATGTGTTGTACATTTGACTAGAAATATATATAGTATATGTCCTAAAAAGCAAGCAAATAAGGTTATTCAATTCTGGAAAAAAATATATACAAGTTCTGATAAAGAAAAAGCATATTTAATACTAGAAGATTTTAAAAAAGAATTCTCTAGTCTTAATTCAGTAGTTAAAAAAGTTGAAAATTTTATGCAATATTTAGATCCATTATTTGAATTACCTACAGAAATTAGAAAGGCCATATATACATCAAATGCTGTAGAATCAGTAAATTCTGCATTAAGAAAAGTAACTAGAGGGAAAGGGGCATTTCCTAATGAAGAATCAGTTTATAAAATACTATTCTTAAGAATAAAAGAATTAAAAGAAAAATGGTATAAACCTATTATGAATTTTAAAACTATACAATTACAACTTATAGAGTTATTTGGTGATAGATATGAAAAACATATCAATTTAGATTGATATGTTAACTATGCTCTTTGACAATTTTATATATTAATTTTTATAATTATTAAATAAATTTACACACTATACTTGACAAGCTCCTAACAATAGTGGTGTTACATTGCTAAAAGAAAGTAGAACAAATAAAGACACCAGTATTCGATTGAATATCTAATACTGGTGTTAAATTTATGACTTTTTAACTTTAACATTTTTATCAATTTTTATTTTAACATTTATATATTTTAACATTTACAAACATTTTTATCAGTTTTCATTTTAACATTTACAAGATAGAAATTTCTATCTTTTTTTGATATAATTGAAAAGGTGACATATATGACATTTATTAAAGGAATTTATCGCAAATCTATTTTTGAATCGGATAAAGGTTATGTTATTGGTTTGTTTAAATTAAAAGAAACTGATAATGAAGAATTAAAAATATATATTAATAAAATAATAACATTTACTGGTTATTTTCATGAATTAAATATTGATGATTTGTATTGTTTTAAAGGAAATGTAGTCGATCATCCTAAATATGGATTACAATTTAATGTATTAGAATATGAAAGACTTAAACCAGATGATGAAGATGGATTAGTTGCCTTTTTATCTAGTGATTTATTTAAAGGAATTGGCGAGAAATTAGCTCAATCTATAGTTGATGTTTTAGGTAAAAATGTATTAGACGAAATATTAAAAGATGAATCATGTTTGTTATTAGTTCCTAAAATGACTAATAAAAAAGCCCATAAAATATATGAAACATTAATGAAATATGAAGAAAGTCACCAAATAATAGTCTATTTAAATGAATTGGGATTCAATATGAAAGATGCTTTAGAAATATATAATAATTTTAAAAGTGAAACAATAATTCATATTGAACATAATCCTTATTGTTTAACAGAATTTATATCTTTTTTAAAGGTTGATGAAATTGCTTTAAAATTAAATGTTGATATATTAGATGAAAGAAGAATTAAGGCTTGTATTATTTATATGATGAATAAATTATTATTTACTAATAGTGATACTTATTTAGAATATGATGAAATTTTAGAAAGTGTTTTTAATTATTTAAAAAGTGATTTAAATATTGATGATTTTGATTTATATTTAGAAGAATTAATAAATGAAAATAAAATAATTTTAGTAGATGATAAGTATTATTTAAAAGAAATGTATGATTCGGAAATTAATATAGTTAATACAATTAAATATTTAGAAAATAAAAAAATTGATAGATTATATTTAGATAATAGAATAGAAGAATTAGAACGTGTTAATAATATTAAATATAATGATAAGCAAAAAGAAGCAATAAAAAAATCATTAGAAAATAATATTACTATTATTACTGGTGGACCAGGAACAGGAAAAACAACTATAATTAAAGCCATTTGTGAATTATATCAAAATATATTTGATTTATCTTATGAAGAATTAACTAATAGAATAGCCTTACTTGCACCAACAGGTAGAGCAAGCAAAAGAATGAGTGAATCTACCAATTTGCCAGCAAGTACAATTCATCGATTTTTAAAATGGAATAAAGAAACTAATGAATTTTCTGTTAATGAATATAATAAAAATACTCATCATTTAATTATAATTGATGAAGTTAGTATGATCGATTTAAATTTATTAAATAATTTATTTAAAGGTTTAACTAAAAATATTAAGTTAATTTTAGTCGGTGACCATCATCAATTACCATCAGTAGGACCTGGAAATATCTTAAAAGATTTAATTGAAAGTCAATTAATTGATACTATTTACTTAGATACATTATATAGACAAGATGAAAATTCATATATAACTACTTTAGCCCACGAAATAAAAAATAATGATTTAAGTGATTCGTTTTTAGAAACTAAAAGTGATTATACATTTTTAAAATGTCATTCGATTAAAGATAATTTAAAAAAATTATGTCTACAATTAATCGATAAAGGATATGATTATAAAAGAGTTCAAATAATGGCACCAATGTATGCTGGTGTTAATGGAATTGATAATTTAAATAAAGAATTACAAGATATATTTAATCCCAAAACTAATCAAAATGAGATTAAATATGGCGATGTTATTTATAGAGAAAATGATAAAGTATTACAATTAGTAAATTTACCTGAAGAAAATGTTTATAATGGTGATATTGGCGCTATTAAAAATATTGTTAAAATAGAAAATAAAACATTTATTTATATCGATTTTGATGGTAATTTAGTAAAATATGAAACAAAAGATTTAAATAAAATAACTCATGGATTTGTTATATCGATTCATAAATCACAAGGTAGTGAATTTGAAGTGGTTATTATGTTAATTTCTAATAGTTATAAAAGGATGCTTTACAAAAAATTAATATATACTGGTATTACACGTGCTAAGAAAAAATTAATTTTGATAGGTGAACCTGATGCATTTTTATATGCAATTAACAATAATAACGAAAAAATAAGGAAGACTAATTTATTAGAACAATTAAAGAATAATATTTTAAATAAAGGTTAGAATAATAATGTATGTTTATACATACCTTCGTTTTTTCTAATAAAGAGGTGATTTATATGAAGAATACTATCAAGAGTATGATGTTAATAGGTCTTGGTGTCGGCGCTACTATGATGTATCAAAAATATAACAAGCCGGTTATGAAAGAAATGGAAAAATTTATTAATAAAACTAAGAAAAAAATGAATAAAGAATTAGAAGAAATGATGTAATATAAAACTCTCGTTATTGAGAGTTTTAATGTTTACTTTAAATTAATTATATGTTATAATTATTTTGGAATACTTAATGAGGTACTATTCCTTTCTCTTAATGTGAAAGGAGGTTGATATAATGAAACAAGCAGAAAAATGTCTTTTTCTAATCATTATTCTCCTTATTGTCATAATTTTAATTATGCTAATAAAAATAGTACCAACTGTATAAGTCGGTACTTAATCCAAAATAAATACAAGGGATAGTACCTAAAAAAGCGCATTAGGTATTCCTTTTTATTATATGAGAATTTCTCATCTATATACATTATAGCATATTTATTTATAATTTACAAGTAATTTATTCAACTGTGATTGATTTTGTTTGATTATTCTGTGATAATAAGTATTAATCAAGTTATAAACGATTATATTTGTGAAGAACTTGCTGTAAAGTATTATTTGTGATATAATACTCCAATCAAAAAAGGGTGATATTTATGGGAAAGACTTTAGTTGTAAAGGAGAATGCAATTAGTGATTATAAATATGATGGGCAAGATATAGAAAATTTAATTTTAGAAGAAGGAATACTTTATATTGGCCGAGGTGCATTTAGAAGAAATAATATAAAAAAGTTATATCTTCCTAAAAGTATAAAAAAAATAGATGCAGGTGCTTTTCATTTGAATCCGTTAACAGAGGTAATATTTTATAATAATGGAGCTGAATTTTGTAGTTTTTGTTTTGGCGGAAATATAAAAAAAATAACAATAATTGATTGTGATTATAAATTTTTATTCATCTTGTTTAAACGAGTTACTAGTGGACAGTATAAATTTGATCATTTTTTAGGTATTAAAGAAATTAATATTGTAAATGATAAATTAAATTTAATTGAAAAATTAAAAATAAAATATATTTCATCCAAATATTCGAAAATTAACATTAATGTTTTACAAAATATCAACTTAGATGAATTTATAAATCATGAAACAAATACAGAAAATATAGATAATGAAGTAAATGAATTATTATCAAAAATATATAGTATGATTGAATTATTGGATAATAAATCTAAACAAGTAATTATAGATAAAATTGAATCTTTAATAAATGAATATCAAACAAAATTAGAAAAATCTAAACCACAATTTAATATGGATAATAATTCAAGTTTAACAATTGAAGATACTTCTCCTAAAGCATTAAGAAATAATTTGATATTTTCTTTAGAAATGATTATTCAAAATTTAAATACTAAAGGCAAAATAATAAATTTAAGTGAGAAAATTAATCAATACCAACAATTTTTATTAGGTAAAGAAATAAACATTGAAAATGATGAAACATTTTTAAAAATAAAAGATATAATTAATTTGTCAAAATCAATAGGTGAAACTAAATATATAGATAAATTAAGTGAATTATTTGAAAAAATAAAAAAAAGTATATTAGAAAATTTAGATGACGAATATGTAATTAATTTAACATTAAAAAAATATGATATTGAAACTTATTTTAAAGAAGAATTAAATAATATATATAATGAAGTAATAGGTTTAAATGATAAATTAAAACCATATTTAAATTTATTAAAAGCATTAGAAGAACATGAAAATGGAATATCTTTATCAAAAGAATTAAGAGAATTAGAAGATATTTTTTCAGAATTAATAGGTAAATCAAAAGATGAATTAAATAGTGAATATCAAAAATTAAAAGAAAGCTATATAGACATATTAAAGGAAAATATTTTGAAATTAAAAGAAAATGAGTTTGATGGTCTATCATCAGATGAAATTGAATTAAATTTTCGTAAAGAATTACATTCAATTTTAGAAAGATTAAATAAAATAGTTCCATTTAATTCAAAAAATAAAAAAATATATAATCAGCTTTTTAATGGTGCTAAAGTTATAAATGGTAAAGAAATAGCTGAAAAGGGCTCTATAATTGAATTAATAAAAGAAATAAATCAATTGTTAGGAAACAATATTTTAGATTCTACAATTAAAGAAATCGTAAGTAATAAAATAATTTTTATATTGTGTTATTGGAATGGTATTTTAAGTAATAGAAATACAAGTGAAATAGTTAAAAATCTTAGCAGTGAAATAGGTTTAACAAGTGAAAATTTAATTCTTGAAGTTATGATATTAAAACAGTTATATGAATTAAAATTTAGCGTCGAAAGATATATAGTTGACTCACAAGAATATGACATGGTTATTAGCAGTGCTGGAACTATTTCAGTAGATAAATCAAAGTCAGAAATAGAAAGTTTAAAAGAATTAAAAGCAAGAATACAAGATGATAGACCTTCAAATATTAGTAAGAAGTATTTGAAAGAATATAATAAATGTTTAGATTTAATTAGTAGTGAAAATGATTCAAGCGAATATAAAAAAATAATGAAATATTTAACTGATATATATTAATATTGTCAAATTAAAATAAATATTATATAATTAATATGGTGAATGATATGAAAATAATGACCAAGTTAACATTAAAGGAATTAGTAAAAGATAAGAAAATATTTATATTATGTTTTGTAAGTGTTTTATTATCTTGTATCTTACTTTTTACTGTTGGCTTGGCTTTTTCGACTGTAAGACAAAATCAAATTAATAGTATAATTGATGATTTTGGTGATTTTCACGCAATTATAGATCATGGTAAAGTAAGTGAAAAAAGTAATTTAGAAAATGATATAGTTAAAAAATATTATTATATATATCAAATAGAAGATAATTTATATGGTATTAGTGATAATTTTGATATGAAAATAGAAGGTAGTATGCCTACTAATAATACCGAAGTACTTATTGATTCGATGTATGCTGATAGTTTAAAACTAAAAATAGGGTCAAATTTAAACTTAAATGATAAGGATTATAAAGTAGTAGGAATATATCAAAAAAGTTTTTTAAATTTTACTTTAGATAATATTATTTTAACTAAAGATACGGAAAATGATAATTATGCGATGTTTTTTATCTATTTAAATTCTTATAATGATATGAATTTAGATTTGGATTTGTTAGTTAGTAAATTTGAAATTGCTTCACTGCATAAAAATGAAGCATTGATAAATTATCTAGATAAATCAGATGATTCACCAGAAAATCAAGTGTATATGTTATTAACGATGTTTATTTGTTTAATATTAGCCTTTATAATTTTCTTTATAATTTATAATGCATTTTCAATATCAGTTAATGAAAAGAAAAAGAAATATGCAATGTATAAAAGTATTGGAGCTACTCCTAAACAAATATTATATGCAGTATTTCTAGAATCATTAATTGTTTTAATTATAGCTATACCATTAGGATTTTTATTAAGTTTAGGTTTTGTATCATTAATTTTATTTATCATAAATAATTTATTAGAAGGTATTATATCCAATGTTTTCACATTAGAAATATATCCATTATTTATATTTATTTCTTTAATATTTATTTTATTAAGTACTTTATTTGCGACTTTTTCAGTGGCTAGAATAGCAAGTAAAATAAATATTATCGATGAAGTTAAACAAACTAAAAAGTTTAAATATCGTAAATCAAATAAATTAATTAAAAAATTATTAGGAATTGAGTGTTTAATATCGGCTAATAATGTGACACGAGATAGGGCTAAATATCGGATAACGACTATATCGGTTGTAATAGGAATTATTTTATTTTTAGTGGCCACTACTTTGTTATCGATATTATTATATGATGTCGATAAAAATAAATATGATGAATTTATTAGGGTTAATTTTAGACCAAGTGATTTAAAGAATAACACTAAAGAAGAAATAATAAATAGTATTAAAAATTTAGATTCAGTTTCTGAAATCGTTTATTATACCGATAGTATTTATAAATTTGAAACAAAAAATAATTTTAATAATCTTATCAGTAATTATCTTATTTACTTTTATGTTGATGAAGATAATTACAATAAAATAATTAATCATTATAAAACTGATAATTTATTAGTAAATACGTTATTTCACGGACAATCAGTATTTGATGATGAAGTTGTTACTTTAGATTTATTAGATTATGAAACTGATGAAATAAAAGAGTCTCTTATTTTAAATACAATTAATGATATTAGTTTCTTAACTACAGAATATAGTGATATTTTTAAAAGTTTTAGTATGCCAACAATAATTGGTAAATATGATGAAAATATAGATAACACGATTAATATTTATATAAGAACAAATGATTATTTAAAATTAGATCAAGAAATTACACCAATTATTGAAAGTGATAGTATTTATTACACTAATACTTATGTTATAAATCATAATAGTATTGTTTTAATTAATTGTGTGAAATTAGTTATTTATCTTGCTTTAGGTTTTATTACATTCATAACAATTTTTAGTATTATTGGTACAATAAGTGCAAGTTTAAATTTAAGAAGAAAAGAATTTGCTATTTTAAAAAGTATAGGTTTATCTAATAAACAATTTAATAAAATGATTTTTTATGAAAGTCTAATGTTGAGTTTAAAATCTTTATTATTTGGTATTTTATTATTTATATTAATTGTAAGTATATTTATTAAAATAACGATGATTAATAATGATACTTTTGAAAATTTATTAAAAATACCATTAAATATTTATTTAACGCCATTATTAATTTGTATCGTAGGTGTAATAGTAATTGTTTATTTATCATTCTTAATTGCTACTCATAAAATAAAAAAAGATAATATAGCAGATGTCATAAAAATATACTAAAAAGAACCAATTAACGGTTCTTTTCTAATTCTTGAATATGATTTATGTAATCTTTTTCTGAAGGAAACACTTGAATAGAGTCATAATTTCCGTGAATAAAAACTTTTCTATTAACAGCAAATGATTCATAAGGATGAAAAATAATTCTACATTGTTTATCTACTTTTACTAAAGATACAATAGAACTAGTTAAAATTTCTATTTTTCTTTCTTGATTATTACTTTTTAATTGTCTTAATTTATCTTCAATTTCTTTATAATTAATAATAACATAATAATTGCCATGGCCTTTTTGAATAATCAATTGATCATTTTCTTCGACGCCAGTAAATTTAGGTACGAATAGTCTTCCTTTATTATCAATTTTATTTTCACTATTACCAAAAATAGGTATTTCCCCAAACATATTAATTCCCCCTTTAATAGTGAAGTATTATAGATAATATTTTGGTATTTGTCAAATTAAGTCTTATAATGTTTCATTTAATTATTTAAAAAATCATATAATTATGGTATAATTAACAATAAGGATGTGGTTTATGAGAGTAGTTATAAGTGCAGGAGGAACTGGGGGTCATATTTATCCTGCTTTAGCCATTATTAATAAAATAAAAGAGAAAGAACCAAATAGTGAATTTTTATATATTGGAACTCATGATAGAATGGAAAAAGATATTGTTCCTAAGTATAATATTCCTTTTGAACAAATTGAAATATATGGATTTAATAGAAAAAATTTATTTAAAAATTTTAAAACGATCGATTGTTTATTAAAAGCCAATAAAAAATGTAAAAAATTAATTAAAGATTTTAATCCGGATATTGTAATTGGTGTTGGAGGATATGTTACAGTACCAGTTATTAAAACAGCTAAAAAATTAGGTTATAAAACATTCATTCACGAGCAAAATTCAGTACCCGGTAAGGCCAATACTTATTTAAGTAATTTTGTTGATTTAATTGGAGTATCATTTAATTCAAGTAAAAACTATTTTCCTAAGAATAAAGTTATTTTAACTGGTAACCCTTGTAGTGAAGATGCAATAAATGTTAAAGAATGTGATAAAAAAGAATTTAATTTATCTGATAAACCTTTAATTTTATTTGTTATGGGCTCATTAGGTGCTAGTAAAGTAAATGATTTTTTAATTAAAACAATGTCTTTATTTAATAATAAAAATTATGAAATTTTATATGTAACTGGTAAAAATGATTATGATAAAATAAAGCAAATTAATTTTCCTAAAAATGTTAAAGTTGTACCATATATTGAAAAAATTACAAGAGTAATGAAGAAAACTGATATAATTGTTACTAGGGCAGGGGCTAGTACTTTAAGTGAGATTATTGCTTTAAAGCTTCCAAGTATTATAATTCCAAGTCCTTATGTTCCAAACAATCATCAATACAAAAATGCTATAGATTTGGTAAATCAAAATGCTGGTATTATGATTGAAGAAAAGAATTTAAAGGGAGATATATTAGTTCGAGCTATTGATGAATTGTTAAATGACAAAGATAAAATAAATACTATTAAAAATAATTTAAGCAAAATGCAAGTTAATAATAGCGCAACTATAATTTATGATAATTTAAAAAAATTAATAGATAGGAAGTAAAAAGATGATTGAAAAATTAAAAAAGTTAAAAGTTGGTAAGGTTATAGTCAATCCTAAAATGAGTGATTATACAACATATAAAGTTGGTGGCAATGCTTTAGCCATTGTTTATCCTAATGACATTGAAGATTTAATTAAATTATTAAATTATTTAAAAGAAAATAAGATAAAATTTAAAATATTAGGTAATGGTTCTAATTTAATTTTTAGTGATGAAAAATATGAAGGAGTATTAATTAAATTAAGTGAATTTAATAATTTAGAAATAAATGATACAGTTGTTACTGTTGGTTCTGGATATAATTTAGTAAAATTAAGTTTAAAAACGGCTAGAATGGGATTATCTGGTTTAGAATTTGCTTCTGGTATTCCAGGAACTATAGGTGGAGCAGTATTTATGAATGCTGGAGCCTATAAAATGGATATGAGTTATATTGTAAGTGAAGTAAAGGTATTAACTCCTGAAATGACAATTAAAACTTTATATAACAAGGATTTAGATTTTCATTATCGTTCTAGTTTTTTACAAAAAAATAGAGATTATATATGCTTAGAAGCAAAATTGGTTTTAAAACATGGTGATGCTAATAATATAATGGAAGTAATAGCTGATAGAAAACAAAGGAGATTATTGACACAGCCTTTAGAATATCCTTCAGCAGGTAGTGTATTTAGAAATCCAGAAAATGATTACGCTGGTAGATTAATTGAAGAACTAGGATATAAAGGAAAAAATATAGGTGGAGCATATGTATCAGAAAAACATGCTAATTTTATAATAAATAAAGATCATGCTACTGCTAGTGATATTAGAAATTTAATTAATGAAATTAAAGAAAAAGTAAAAGAAAAATATGGAATTGAATTAATAGTAGAACAAGAATTTGTAGATTAGAGGTATTTTATGAAAAGTAAAACAAAAAAAAGAAAAATTAGGTATGATAGAATTATAATTTTTTTAGGAATTATAGTTTTTATTGTGCTATGTTTTACTTATATTTTAAATATTAAAATATCAAATATATATGTATCTGGTAATGAATATTTAACTGAGCAACAAATAATTGAAATTGCTGGTATTAGTGATTATCCTAGTACATTACAAAATTTGAGTTTTCAGATTATTGAAAGACTAAAAAATGATATATTGATTAAAGATTCAAAAGTAGTAAAAAAAGGTTTTACGAAAGTTTATATTGAAGTAGAAGAAAATCGTCCATTATTCTATTACGAATATAATAGTAAAACTGTTCTTTTAGATGGACAAACAGTGTCTGATAAATACAGCGTTCCAACCGTAATAAATTATATAACCGATTCATGTTATGATGACTTTGTTACGGAAATGAGTAAATTGGACAAGCAAATTTTAAGCAGAATTTCAGAAATTAAATTTTATCCTAATGAAGTTGATGATAATAGATTTTTTCTTACGATGAATGATGGCAATTATGTTTATGTTAATATTTCTACTTTTAATAAATTAAATAAATATATTACTATTTTAGAAAGTTTACCAGATAAAAATGGTATTTTGTATTTAGACTATGGAAATAATTTTGAAATTATTGAATAATATCTTTTCTTTTATAAAAAAATATTGTATAATGTTTAATAGATAGTAGGTGAGTATATTGCGACATATTTATTCTTGCATAGATATTGGTTCTGATAGTATTAAAATAGTTGTATGTGAATTATATCACGAACGATATAATCTTTTAGCGACAGCTACTATCAAATCTAAAGGAATTAAAAAGGGATTGATTACCGATGTTAATGAGGCTAAAAACTGTGTTAAAAAAGGCTTTGAACAAATTGAATCGATGCTTGGTTTTAAAATAAAAAAAGTTATTGCGATAATTCCTAGTTACTTTGCAGAATTTACGATGATAAAAGGTGAAATAGATATTAAAGGTGAAAAAATAACTGGAGAAGATATTGTTAAAGTGTTACAGACAGCTATGAAAAATCATCTTGATGATACCAAAGAAATGGTAACAATAATTCCTATAGATTTTGGATTAGATAATGAAGTTACAACTGAACCTTTAGGTAAGGTTAGTACAGTTTTAAAAACAAGAGGAATACTTGCTACTGCGCCTAGAAAAAATATATATTCGGTTGTTAATTTATTGAACGCTTTAGGTATTGAAGTTATCGATATATCTTTTGGGGCAATTGGAGATATCAATACATTTATGGATGATAATGTTGTTAATACAATAAGTGCAGTTGTAAATATTGGGTCAGAAAAAACAGAAGTATCTTTATATAATAAAGGTATAATTGTAAAACATGGTATTGTTAATATGGGAAGTAAAAGTGTTGATCACGATATTGCTTATATGTATAAAGTTAATATGGAAACTTCAAGAGAATTAAAAGAAAAATTTGCGCTTACTCAAAAGAGTAGTTCGTCTTTAAATGAATTTAAAGAGGCTAAGAATAAAGATGGCGAAATTATTAAAATTAATCAATATGAATTAAGTGAAATAGTAATTTCTCGACTTGATGAAATTCTGTCTTTAGTTAATCAAGAATTAAATACATTAACTTCACATAAACCAAATTTTATCTTTATAACTGGCGGAATTACAAATATGATTAATTTTCAACAAATTTGTAGAGAAAAATTAGGAAAATGTGCTATAATAGGAAGTGTTAATCTAATTGGTTTAAGAAACAATAAGTTTTCTTCTGCAATTGGTAACATAATTTATTTTGTAAATAAACTTAAACTAAAAGGAAAAGATTATTCAATGATAAGTAATGATGAAATGGAAGTTTTATCAACACCTAGAAAGAACACAAATGATTCGATGTTAGGTAAAGTATTTGGATATTTCTTTGGCGAATAAGGGAGGATATACATGTTTGGATTAGAAATGGATCAATTAGCTAATATAAAAGTTATCGGAGTTGGTGGCGGTGGTAATAATGCTGTCAACCGTATGATTGAATCAGGAGTAAAAGGTGTCGAATTTATCGTTGCTAATACTGATTTACAAGTTTTAAAAAATTCTAAGGCGCCGATTAAAATACAAATTGGTACAGATTTAACTAATGGGTTAGGGGCTGGTGCTAATCCCCAAATTGGTAAAGAAGCTGCTTTAGAAAGTAAAAACGATATTGAAGAAGCCTTAAAAGGCGCCGATATGGTATTTGTTACTTGCGGCATGGGTGGTGGAACTGGTACCGGTGCTGCTCCAGTTATTGCTGATATTGCGCAAAGTTTAGGAGCACTAACTGTTGGTATCGTTACAAAACCATTTACTTTTGAAGGTAGAAAAAGAATGCAACAAGCCATAACTGGTTTAGAGGAATTAAAGAAACACGTGGATACTTTGATTGTAATACCTAATGATCGATTAAGAGAAATTATTGATAAAACAACGCCTTTATTAGACTCATTTAAAGAAGTTGATAATGTTTTAAGAAGAGGTGTTCAATCAATCAGTGATTTGATTGCTGTTGCTGGATTAATTAACTTGGACTTTGCTGATGTTAAAGCCGTTATGGAAAAAAGAGGTAACGCTTTAATCGGTATTGGTATGGGTGTTGGCGAAGGTAGAGCCACTGAAGCAGCCTTACAAGCCGTATCAAGTCCATTATTAGAAACTAGTATTAGTGGAGCAACAGATGCTATTATTAATGTAACTGGCGGTGCTAATTTAACTTTATTTGAAGTAGAAGAAGCAGCAGAAGTCATTAGACAAAGTGCTAATACAGATATCAATACAATTTTTGGGGCCGTAATTAATGAAAATTTAAATGATGAATTGATTGTTACTGTAATTGCTACCGGTTTTGAAGATGAAAAACCAGCGCTTCATTCATATAATACTCAAAGTTATAATAAAAATGAGGATACTGATGATTCAGATGATGCTGATGTGCCATCATTCTTAAGAAATAGAGGATTTTAAAATTGTAAGAAATTACAATTTTTTTCATATATGAGCAGGATTTTATCCTGCTTTTGTCGTATATAACTAGTAGGAGGTGAATTATGTTTTATTTAAAAAAATACATATGGATAATTATAATTGTTCTATTAGTAATTGTATTTATAATTTTTAACAAAGATAGTGAAGAGATTCAATTAGAAGAAGAAATAATTAAAACTGAAGAAAACATTTTAGAAGAAGAAAAAATAGTTTCAGAAATAGTTAAGGTTGATATTAAAGGTGCTGTAAAAAATCCTGGAGTATATGAAGTAGAAGAAAATAGTCGAGTTAGTGATGTAATTGATATAAGTGGTGGATTAACGAATGAAGCTGATACTAGTGTAATTAATTTAAGTAAAAATGTTATTGATGAAATGGTTATTATTATTTATACTAAAGATGAAATTGAAGAAATGAAAAAAGGAAGCACAAGTATAAAATATATTGAAAAAGAATGTATTTGTCCAAAATTAGAAAATGATGCTTGTATTGAAAATAGTATCGATAATGTTTTAGATAATAATTCTAGTTCAACAAATGGCAAGATATCTTTAAATAATGCTAGTTTAGATGAATTGATGACATTAGATGGTATTGGTGAAAAAAAGGCTCAAGCAATAATTGAATATCGAAAAAAACATAGTTTTAAATCAATTGAAGAAATATTAGAAGTAGATGGAATAGGTACCGCAACTTATGAAAAAATTAAAGATCGACTTACTATCTAAAATAATTTTAATTATTGCTATTTCATATACTTTTTTAATTACTAATAGTTTAATTTATAAAACTAATTATAATGAGGGAGATATAACATTAATTGGTAAAATAATTAATATAACTTATAGTGATAATAAAACTGATTTAATAGTTAAAGCCAAAGAAAAAATAAAAGTATCATATTATGGTAATTTAAATTACGAATTAGGAGATTATGTAAAAATAAGTGGTACTTTAAATATTCCTTATGATAATACGGTTTTTAATTTATTTAATTATCGTAAATATTTATTAAGTAATAAAATATATTTTATTTTATATGCTGATAAGATTGAAAAAGTAAAGGATAATAAAAATATATTGTATGAAATAAAAAATAAAATATATGAAAAAATAAATAATTTGAAAAGTAAAGAATATGTTAAAACATTTGTTTTGGGCGATAAACAAGATTTAAATGATGAAATATTAAGTAGTTATCAAGAAAATGGGGTTAGTCATTTACTGGCTATATCGGGTATGCATATTTCTTTATTAACAGTTATATTATCAAAAATGTTAAAAAAATTTAAATATAGTTATTTTATAATAAGTGTTTTTTTAATATTTTATGCTTTTTTAACTAGTTTTACGCCATCGGTTTTAAGGGCAGTATTTCTTTATGTTTTTAATAAAATAGATAAGAAATATTTAATTTTATTAATTGCTAGTTTTATGTTATTTTATAATCCTTATTACATTTATAATGTGGGATTTTTATTTAGTTTTGTAATAAGTTTTTATTTGATTTATTTTGGTAAATTAAGTAATAAATTTAATAATTATTTTGTTAAATTATTTATTACTTCTACTATTTGTTTTGTAGCAAGTATTCCAATTATGATTAATAACTTTTATTATATAAATATAATTAGTCCTTTTATTAATTTAATATTTGTTCCTTTGATATCTTTAATTATTTTTCCTTTATCTTTATTAACTTTAATATTTCCTATATTAGATAATTTATTATATTTCTTAACTGGTATAATGGAATCTTTAACTTTATTTTGTAATCAATTTAATATTAATTTAATAATGGCTAAGATGAATTATTTGGTATTTATATTTTATTATTTAATTATTACCTTAATATTTGTTAAACCTAAGTATTTTTATATTTTAATAATAATATTAATATTACATAATAATATAAAATATTTTAATCAAAATAGTTATTTAACTATGATTGATGTTAGACAAGGTGATTCTATTTTATTAGAAATTAAAGATAAATCTATTTTAATTGATACTGGAGGGGATATGTTTAGCGATTATAATATGGCTAAAAATAAATTAATTCCATATTTTAAATCATTAGGTATTAAAAAAATAAATTATTTAATTTTAACTCATGGTGATTATGATCATATGGGTGAAGCAATTAATTTAGTAGAAAACTTTAAAGTAGAAAAAGTAATATTTAATTGTGGTGAGTTTAATGAACTAGAACAAGAACTAATAAAAGTATTGGATAAAAAGAAGATACCATATTATTCTTGTGTTAAAGAATTAAATGTTGATAATAACAAACTATACTCTTTAAATAATAAAGATTATGGTAATGAGAATGATAATTCATCAGTTATTTATACTAAATTAAATAATCACAAGTTTCTATTTATGGGAGATGCTGGAGTAGGTGTAGAAGAAGACTTGATTGAAAAATATAATTTACAAGATATAGATGTATTAAAAGTAGGTCATCATGGAAGTAAGACAAGTAGTGGTAAAGAATTTATTAATGAAATAAATCCAAAATACTCTATTATTAGTGTTGGTAAGAATAATAGATATGGTCATCCAAATAAGGAAGTATTAAATAATTTAAGTGATTCAAAAATATATAGAACAGACCAGAATGGAAGTGTTATGTTTAAGATTAAAAATAATAAATTAAAGATTGAGACTTGTAGTCCATAGAAAAGTGTCACCACTGGCGACATAATTATGAAAGGAGTAAATATGAATTATTATAATGAGATAAAGAATAGATTAATAGATAACGAAATATATTCAAGAGTAAAAGATTATTCAAAAGAAAGACAGAAAGGAATCACATATTTTGAGATAGGTAAATTATTAAATGAAGCTGGTGGCAAATATGGGGATAATATTATAGATGAATATTCTAAAAAATTAGTTATTGAAGTAGGTAAACAATATAATAGAAGAACTTTATTTAGGATGAAGCAATTCTATAGTGTATTTAGTAATAAAAAAGTGACAACAATGTTGACACAATTAACTTGGTCACATTATTTACTTTTATTACCATTAGATGATTATGATGAAATACTATATTATATAAATATATCTAAAAATAATAATCTAACTCAAAGACAATTACAAGAGAAAATAAAAGCTAAAGAATATGAAAGACTGCCAGAAGATACTAAAACCAAACTTAAAATCCAAGATAAAATCGAAATAAAAGATTTAGTACCTAATCCAATAATAATTAAAAATAGTAATAATTATGAAATTATATCTGAGAAGGTTTTACAAAAGTTGATTTTGGAAGATATTGAATCATTTATGAAAGAACTTGGTGATTCATATAGTTTTATTGGTAGTGAATACAAAATTAAAATAGGTGATAGAAACCATTATATTGATTTGTTATTATTTAATATAAAATACAATTGCTATGTCGCTGTTGACTAAAAGTAACTGAGTTTAAAGTAGAATATATTTCACAAGTTCAGAAGTATATGAATTATATTGATAAGAATATCAAACAAGTAAGTAATAACAATACAATGGGAATCTTGATATGTAAAAGAGAAAACAAGTTTGTAATAGAATATTGTTCAGATGAAAGAATTGCAGTTAGAGAATATGAATTAGTGTAAAAAAAACAAGAATTAGTTGTTCTTGTTTTTATGCACATATATTAATGTTGAAATAATAAAGAGGCAAGTTGGAGAAATAAATACGAAAAATCTTAATAGTTCAATTAGTACTGAGTCATAGTGTACTGAAATAAATAAACCATATAAGTACAATAAAAGCCAAAAATTTAAGAAATATATAATAAACATATGGATATACATATAAATGTATTTAAAAACTCCCTTACTATATTCAAAGATTTTATATACGAATTTTTGTGAAAGAAAATGATAAGTAATTATTACTAGGCCTATTGCAGCTAGCAATATTGGGGCGGTATGTGTGTCTCCTTGGCAAGAATAGGTCCAACCACCAGTGTTTGTACATAAGCTAGAAGTTGAACTTGGTATTAAACTATAATATATATTCAATAAATAACTAATGACAATTATAGATATTATAGATATCAAGGATATTAGGCCCATATTTTTTGTTATTTGCTTTATGCTTGGTTCTTTAGTTATTGTATGTTTATCTATATATTTAGAAATGAAAAACGGATATATTATTAATATTGGTATTAGCATTATTAATAAATACATTACAAAATCACCTCCTTATAATTAGATATCATTATTATAACATTTACTTCATAATTGATATATTATATTGATTCGACTTACTTTTTGACAATCACCACATGGTGATTATGATCATATGGGTGAAAGTATTAATTTAATTAATGATTTTAAAATAGATAATGTTATATTTAATCATAACAATTATAATGATTTAGAACTTAGTTTAATTGAAGTATTAGAATTTAAAAACATTAATTATTTTAAAGGCTTAAAACAATTAAATATATATAATAACAAATTATATTTTTTAAATAATTCCTTATATACTAATGAAAACGATAATTCAAGTGTAATTTATTTCAAAATAAATGGTATTAAATCACTATTAATGGGTGATGCTGGAATAGAGGTAGAAAAGAATATATTAAATAATTATAATTTAAGTAACATAGATATACTAAAAGTTGGGCATCACGGAAGTAAAACGAGTAGTAGTGAAGTTTTTATAAACAAAATCAATCCAAAATATTCAGCTATATCAGTTGGTAAAAATAATTGGTATGGTCATCCTAACACTGAAGTGTTGGATAATTTAAAAGATAGTATTATTTACAGAACTGATATTAATGGTAGTATTAGATTTAAACTAAAAAAAGAAATAGAAATTAAAAAATGTGTACAATAAAAGGAGTGGTTATGAATTATTATAACGAAATAAAAGAACAAATAATAAATAATGAAATAACTAAAAAAGTAAAAGATTATAGTAAAAATAAAAGTGATTTAGATACATATTACAATGTAGGAAAATTATTAAAAGAAGCCGGAAAACATTATGGTGAAGGAATAATAAAAGAATATTCTATTAAGTTAACTAATGAGTTTGGTAAAGGCTTTACTCAAACTAGATTAAGGTATTTTAGAAAATTTTATGAATTTTTTTCAAAATGTCCGACAATGTCGGATAAATTGACGTTCTCACACTATTGTGAAATAATTTGGCTTGAAGATGATCAAATAAATTATTATATTAAGATAACAGAACAAAATAATTTATCAGTTAGACAATTACGAGAAAAAATAAAAAACAAAGAATATGAAAGATTAGATAACAAAACAAAATTAAAAATAATTGTTGAAGAAAAATTTGAAATAACAGATATGATTAAGAATCCTATATTGATTAAAAATAGTCATAATTATGAAGAAATATCAGAAAAAATATTAAAACAATTAATATTAGAAGATATAGATAATTTTTTATTAGAACTTGGTAATAATTTTAGTTATATAGCTAATGAATATAAAATAAAAATAGGAAATAGATATAATTATATAGATTTATTATTATATAACATCGAATTTAATTGTTATGTAGTAGTAGAATTAAAAATAACAGAACTAAAAAAAGAATATATAGGACAAATAGAAGTATATATGAATTATATCGATAAAACAATAAAAAAAATAACACAAGATAAAACAATTGGAATAATTATATGTAAAAAAGATAATAAATTTATTATGGAATATTGTAGTGATAAAAGAATTATATCAAAGGAATATGAATTAGTTTAAAACCTACACCAATTTTAAAAAAAAGTATATATTATAAATGAATAAAAAATATATAAATGGATATACTGAATATAGATATTAACAAGTGTATACTTGTTATATAGTGGTACGCTAATGCTATTTAGCGTTTAATATAGATGGAATTAATTCCAAATAAAAAGGGTTTTTAGCCCTTTTTATTTTATATATATATTAATACCATATTTATCTTTGACAGTATCATAGAATAAATAGTTTTCGATTGGATTATAAGTTAAATAACCAAATATAATATACACTAATATAATGCCAATTATTCCAATAAAATTTTGATATTTTATCTCTTTATATTGTAATATAAAATAACTTAATATTTGTTCAATTATTATTATGATTGCGAGTAATCCAATACTTATTATCATATTTTCACCAATCATTTTATAAATGGGAATAAAAATAATTAAATATAAAATTATACTAATAATTGGTATTAAAAATAATTGAATAAAAAAATTATTTATTTTATTTTTCCTTAATAAAATGTAGTCAAATATACCATAAAATATATAAGATGTATAAATTAATTTCATATGTTCCCAAATACTTTCGTTAACCGGAAAGAATATACTAAATAAAGAATTAGGAAACCAATCATATAAAAAATGAAATAAAAAACATAATAGAAAAATAGCAAAAAATCCAATAATCTTAATTGTTTTTAAACTCATTTTGTTCACTCCTTATTAAATAATATGAAAAAATTTAAAAAAAATATGTAAAAAAAAAGGAAATTGTTAATTTTTGTCGTATATTAATAAATAGGGGAGATAAATATGCAAACATTATCACAGGAACAAATAAATGAAATAAGAAATAGTGTTGACATTGTTGATGTAGTATCAAAATATATTCCTCTTACCAAAAAAGGAAAAAATTATTTTGGTGTATGTCCATTTCACGAAGATAGTGATCCATCTTTAAGTGTTTCACCAGATAAACAGATATTTTCTTGTTTTTCTTGTCATACTGCTGGTAATGTTTTTAGTTTTATCAAAGAGTACGAACACGTTTCTTTTATCGAAGCAGTTAAAATGGTTGCTGATATGGCGGGTATTAATATTGCTATAGATACTAAGAGTACAAAGACAATAAAAAATAATGATATATATAAAATATATGATATTGGTCAAAAATTTTATGTTAATAATATAAATACACAGTTTGGAAAAGAAGCTAAAGAATATTTATATAAAAGAAAGATAACCGATGATTTAATTAAAGAATTTGAAATTGGACTAGCTATTAGAAATAGTAAAGCATTATCTAATTTATTAGAAAAAAAACAATTTAAAGAAAAAGATTTAATCGATAGTGGTTTAATAGTAAAAGATGAAAGAGGATTTCACGATTTCTTTTATGATCGGATTATGTTTCCTTTACACGATATAAATAATAAAGTAATTGGTTATAGTGGTAGAATATATACAAATATTGATGCCCCTAAATATGTCAACAGTAAGGAACACATATTGTTTAAAAAAGGTGAATTTGTTTATAATTATGCTAGAGCCAAAAATGAATGTCGAATGAAAAATACCGTTATTATTATGGAAGGATTTATGGATGTCATTAGAGCATATAGTGCTGGAGTAAAAAATGTTGTAGCCACACTAGGAACCGCTTTTACTAAAGAACACGCTAATATAATTAGACGCTTAGCGAGTAACATCATTATATGTTTTGATGGCGATAAAGCAGGGGCCAAAGCGACGATGGCTTGTAGTGACATATTATTAGAACATAACATAATACCTAAGATAGTTAGATTAGAAGAAGATTTAGATCCCGATGAATATATTTTAAAATATGGTAAAGATAAATTTATTGAAAAAATAAATAATCCAATGAGTGTAATGGATTTTAAATTAAATTATTTAAAAAATAATAAAGATTTAAGTCAAACGGTAGATAAAGCAAAATATGCTAAAGAAGTAATCGAACAATTAAATAATATTGATGATGATATTTTAAGAGAAGTAACATTAAAAAAATTAAGCAAAGAAACAGATTTAGATGTTGATTTTCTAAAAGATAAATTAGTAAAAAAAGAACCTGTTAAAATAAATAAACCAAAAATTGTTCAAACTAATAAATACGATATGGCGCAATTAGGATTATTATTTTATATGTTACGAAGTGGTGAAGTTATTAAAATGTTCGACAATAGGACAATCTATTTTCCAACTAAGGAATATCGAATGTTAGCCCACGAAATAAGTTATTTTTATAAAAATAATAATTATATAAATGAAGCTGATTTCTTATCAGATTTAGATAGTGAATTAGTTTCGGTGGTAGGTAAAATAGAATCTTTAAATTTAAATGAAAATTATAGTAACAATTTAATAATCGATTATTTTGATGCTATTGAAGAAAAAAATATCGATGATGAATGTAACAGATTAACTAAATTAATGAATGAAGAAACAGATTTAGAAAAAAAAGCTGAATTAGGACAAAGAATATTAGAATTAGTGGTAAGGAGAGAGAAAAATGTTTAATGAAATTAAATCGTTTACAGAAAGAAAAGAAGAATTAGTAAAATTAGGGAAAGAACAAGGTTATTTAACTTATGAAAATTTAGCGCTAGCCTTAAAAGGATTAGAGTTAGATGCTGATTCATTAGATGATTTATATAATATATTTAATGAAAATAATATACCTGTTGTGTCAGAAGAGGAAACAGACGGTGGCTCTGAGAAAATATTATTAGATGATAATACTTTAACAAAAGATTTAAATATTAATGACCCAGTTAGAATGTATTTAAAAGAAATCGGCCAAATTAAATTATTAACAAATGAAGAAGAATTAGAATTAGCAGATAGAATATTAGAAAATGATGAAGAGGCTAAAAAAACTTTAGCAGAAGCCAATTTAAGATTAGTTGTAAGTATTGCTAAAAGATATGTTGGAAGAGGAATGTTGTTTTTGGATTTAATTCAAGAAGGTAACATTGGATTAATGAAAGCAGTTGAAAAATTTGATGTTTCTAAAGGCTATAAATTTTCAACTTATGCTACTTGGTGGATTAGACAAGCTATAACAAGGGCAATTGCCGATCAAGCACGTACTATTCGTGTTCCAGTACACATGGTTGAAACAATAAATAAATTAGCCCGTATTCAAAGACAATTGACACTTGAATTGAATAGAGAACCATCTGAAGAGGAATTAGCAAAAAAAATGAATATATCAGTTGACAAAATAAGAGAAATTTATAAAATAAGTCAAGAACCAGTTAGTTTAGAAACTCCAATTGGTGAAGAAGATGATTCTCATTTAGGCGATTTTATTAAAGATGAACACAATATGAGTCCTGAAGAATATGCAACTAATGAAATGTTAAAAGATGAAATAAGTGATATTTTATTAACTTTAACTGAAAGAGAAGAAAAAGTAATTAGATTAAGATTTGGATTAGAAGATGGAAAAGCAAGAACATTAGAAGAAGTTGGACAACTATTCGGTGTTACTCGTGAAAGAATAAGACAAATTGAAGCAAAAGCCTTAAGAAAATTAAGACACCCATCTCGTTCTCGCAAATTAAGAGATTATTTGGATAATTAATATCCAAGTTTTTAATTTGACAAAAATTATTTTTTAATGTAAAATGAGTGTACGTTAAACACAAAGGAGTAAATTATATGAGTAGTACAAAGAAAGAAAAAAATCAATTATTAGAAACATTAATTGGTATTTTTACAGTCGACAAAGGTAAAATAAAGGTATTATTGATGCATAAAAAAACAGAACCATATAAAGGATATTGGATTTTACCTGGTTCGGTTTTAAATAGTGATGAAACATTAGAAGATAATGTAACGGATGTGGTTTGTGACAAGTTGGGCTTACCAACAATGTATATTGAACAATGTTATACATTTAGTAATTTAAATCGAGATCCTGATAATAGAGTAGTAGCGACTTCGTTTATAGGATTAATAGATAATATTACTTTAGTGTTAAAAAGACAAGAAAAAGATGATGTAGAACTATCTTGGTTTGATATAAATTCTATTCCAAAAATGGGATATGATCATGAAAAAATATTAAACAAATTATTAGATTATTTTAGAAAAAGAATTATAAATAGTAACATTTTAAAAATATTGTTTCCTAGTGATTTCACATTACCAGAATTACAAAAAGTTTATGAAGATGTTTTAAATATTAAAATGGATAGAAGAAATTTTAGAAAAAAAATGATAAATTTAGGTTATGTTATTGATACTGGAGATGTCAATGAAGGATATATGGGAAGACCAGCAAAATTATATCGATTTAATGAAGAAATTGAAGAAAGGAACATATTTTAACTATGAAATTAAATAATCGTGGTTGGGGATTACAAGCAATGTTAGTAGGAGTATTAGTATTAATGATTGCTTTAGTAATAATTGCTGTATTAATTCAAAATACATTTAATAATATAATGGGACCAATTAATAATGAAAACCATCAAACTGAAAATGATGGTAACAAAAATGACGAAGATAAGAGCCAGTATAAATCATATGAAGAAATAGAAAATTCAATTTTAAGTGCTGCAAAAAAGTATCAAAAAGAATATTATAGTGATATATTGGATGGTGAAAAAATAAGTGTAACTCTTAAAAACTTACAAGAAGAAAAATTAATTGGTGAAATTAATGATATTAAAGATAAAAGTATTGTTTGTTCTGGGTACGCAATATTCATCAATGATGATGAGAAAATAATTTATAACGCATATATTAAATGTGGAGATAATTATGAAACAATAGGATATCAAGATTTTTATGATGTTCAATTTTAGGGGAAATAATATATAAAAAAATGATTATTGAGATAAAATAGAACTTATTAAATAATAAAAAAAGTATATATTTTGTTTAGAAAAAGTTATGAATAATTAGTAAAAATGTTACATTTTTTAATAACTAATAATTAGTGAAAATGTTACATAAATAAAA
>CALVKO010000001.1 GCA_944332725.1 uncultured Bacilli bacterium | reverse complement strand
TTTCAAATAGAAAAAATCATGGTATTATATATAGAGAGATTAGTTGTTTATTGATTTTCTTTAGGAGTTTTAAATAATCTTTGTTATCGCTCAAGTGATGTTTCTGTTCGAACTTTTATGTTTGAACTTAACATATAATCAATCCGAACGGATTGATTTTTTTGTGTTCCGAACTCCCGTAGGGCTTGGAAGTACATAGAAATCATCCTAAAAGAAAGGATGGTGTTAATTATGATAAAGTTTACTACACAAGAGTTAGAAATGGAAAAAAGTTTGAAACAACGTATTGAGTTTATTTGTGAATTCTGTCACGTTACTCCTGCCATTACAAAGATATAAATGTCAAAGATATGGGAAATTATCAAGCCATGAAAGACCAAATGGAAAAAGATAAAAAAGCACTAGAAATAGCCAGTAAAAAATCTAGTGAACTTGATAAAAGTACCACAGATATTAAAGACACAGTCAATAATCTAAAAAAAGCACCAATAGTAAAAAATACCTATACTATTTCCGAAGATGATAAAAATAAAATTTTAGAATATATTGATAAAGTTGATAAAACAAACTCTGATTTTAAACGAACTGAAAAACTATCAGTTACCCTAAATAATGTTGATACTGAACTAGAGGAAAATAGAGAAAAAATTAAAATACTAACTGAAAATAATGAGGCATTATTTCTTAAAGTAGATACTTTATCAAAAAATATTGAAAATAAAAATAAAGAGATTAAAGAATTAAAAAAAGATAATAAACATCTTGAAGAATTAGTAGATTATTTTAAAGATTTATTCAATAGATTAGTCAATTTTATTAAACATAAAATACTCGGAAAAGACAAAGAACGTGAAGACTATTGGGAATTTTCAAAGGACTTATACGAACATGGAATATTTAGTGATAAAACAATTACTGACATAAAAGATGACTATGATTGGAATAAAGAAAATGATAAACACAAAGATCATGATGACTTTGAATTATAGATTAGAAGTGTTATAATTATTTCATTGATAAATCAACTAATTTATTTTTTAGAAAGCGAGGTAACAATGGGAAGTATCAATGTTTTAGAAAAAGAAAATAATATTGTTAATGTGAACAATATTGTAGAAAATATGATATATGAAATAAGAGGAGTTCAAGTAATGCTATCATCAGATGTGTCAAGGCTTTATCAAGTGGAAACAAGAAGAATTAATGAAGTTATTAAAAGGAATATTAAAAGATTCCCTGATACTTTTTGTTTTCAATTAACAGAAAATGAATTTAATAACTTGAGGTCGCAATTTGCGATCTCAAGTGAAAATAACCATGGTGGTGTAAGATATTTGCCGTATGTTTTAACAGAACAAGGAATAATGATGTTGTCTGGATTACTTAAAAGTGATATAGCAGTAAAAGTAAATGTTCAAATTATTGATGCGTTTGTAAAATTAAGAAGATATGTTTCAAATAGTTTAATGAATAGTGAAATGTTAATAAATCACGAGAATAGAATATTAAAACTAGAACACACTTTTAATAAAATGCAGGAGAAAGAAAAAATTAACACCATATTTTTTGATGGTCAAATATTTGATGCTTATGTACTTTTATTAGATATATTCGATACTGCAAAAGAAGAAATAATTATTATTGATAATTATGCTGGAAAAGAGTTATTGAAAATTTTAAAAAATATAAATAAGAAAATAATTATTATTTCTAAAAACATTGATGATACTTTGGTAAAAAAATACAATATTGAATACTCTAATATAGAATTCAAAAATATCGATATATTTCACGATAGGTTTTTAATTATAGATAGAAAAAAATTATACTCTTGTGGAGCATCTTTTAAAGATTTAGGCAAAAAATGCTTTGCCATTAATGAAATGGAATCAAAAAAATTAATTGATGATTTATTAGATAGGATTTTCAATTAAAATTTTGAGTTTAATTATATTTTTGATATAATTATTTAGTTGGGAGTGATGTAATTTGAAAAAAACAAAAATAATTTGTAGTATAGGACCTGCAAGTAGTGATTATAATGTAATGGCTGAAATGGTAAAAAATGGAATGAATGTAGCAAGAATTAACTTTTCTCATGCTACTTTAGAAGAAAGAAAAGAAGTTGTTGAATCAGTAAAAAAAGTAAGAAGTATAACAGGAATTAATGTAGCAATATTATATGATACAAAAGGCCCTGAATTTAGAAGTGGATTATTAGAAAATGATGAAATAAAATTAATTGAAGGAAATACTATTAGAGTTGTAAAAGATGATGTATTAGGTAATGAAAAAAGAATTACTGTAAATTATCCTGATTCACTTGATTCAATAGATGTAGGAAACACTATTTTATTAGAAAACGGATTAATGAGTATGGAAGTTATATCAAAAGAAAATGATGGATTAACTTGCAAAATTATAAGTGGAGGAATTCTTGGTAATAAAAAAAGTTTGAGTGTACCAGGAGTTCACTTAAATATGCCATTTATTAGTAAACAAGATGAAGAGGATATCATTTATGCCTGTGAACATGAAGGTGATTTTTTAGCATTGTCTTTTGTATCTACTAAAGAAGATGTTTTAAGTGTAAAAGAAATATTAAAAAAACATAATCGTGAAGATATGAAAATAATTGCTAAAATAGAAAGTACAACTGGTATTAAAAATCTAGATGCTATAGCAGAAGCAGTAGATGGAATTATGGTGGCTAGAGGAGATTTAGGTGTAGAAGCAGCAATGGAAGATTTACCAATATTACAAAGAAAAATAATTGAATGTTGTCGTAGACATGGTAAATTTTGTATAGTTGCTACTGAAATGTTAGAATCAATGAAAAAAAATATGCGACCAACTAGAGCCGAAGTATCAGATGTAGCAAATGCCGTTTTAAACGGTACGGATGCAGTTATGTTATCAGGAGAAACTACAACTGGCAAATATCCTATTGAAACTGTTAGATGTATGGCTAAAATTTGTGAAAATATTGAAAAGTATTTAGAATGTTCTATTAATCAAAATTATGTAAATAGAACTATAGAAGGAATAATTGCTACTAATGTTGTTGAAACTGATAATTTATTAGATGTGAAATTAATTGTAGCAACTACTATAAGTGGTGAGACTGCTTCATTAGTTAGCAATTTAAGACCTAAATCTTTGGTTTTAGCAACTTGTCCAACAGATAATGTTGCTCGTTCGTTAACTTTAAATTTTGGGGTATATCCAGTAGTTACTAAATTATTTAATTCAACAGACGAAATAGTAAAAGATGCAAAAATAAAAGCAACAGAATTTATGAATTTAGAAAAGAATGATATAATTTTGATAACTGGCGGATTTTATGATGAAAATAAAAAAGGTAAAACAAATTTTATGAAAATTGAAAGGATATAAGTTCCTTTTTTTCTTGACTAAAATTAATATTTAATTTATAATTATTATTAAGAATAGAAGGGATAAAATGAATAAAACTAAGATTATTGCTACAGTAGGTCCGGCTACTGCTGATAAAAATATATTAAAACAAATAATTGAAAATGGTGTCGACGCCTTTAGAATAAATATGAGTTATTCAACACCAACTTTTTGTCGTGGAATTATAAAAATAATAAATGAATTAAATATTGAATTAAAATCACATGCTGCTATTATATTAGATATAAAAGGTCCAACGATTAAAATAAATCGTATTTTAAATGGGAAAGCATATTTAAAAAAAGATGATAAAATAAGAATTTATCGTGATGCTGTTTTAGGTGATTGTACTAAATTTAGTGTCGATTATAAAAATTTAATAGAGGATATCCCTTTAAATTCAAAATTAGTTATAGACGGTAATATTGAATTAAAAATACTAGAAAAATATGATGATTGCTTATTATGTAAAGTTATTAAACCAGGTGAGATTAAAGATAATTTCTCGTTACGTTTGCCAAATGTAAAATTAAATAGAAATTATTTGTCTTTACAAGATAAAGAAATTATTAAATTTGCTAGTGATAATGATGTTGATTTTTTAGCCTTATCTTTTATCTCTAGTTCTGAAGATGTCTTAGAAGTAAATGATTTGTTAATTAATATAGGTAACGAACATTTACAGATTATTTCTAAAATAGAAAATGATTTTGCTATTGATGATATTGATAATATTATTAAAGTAAGTGATGGAATTATTATTGATAGAAAAGATTTAGGAATAGAAGTTCCATTAGAAAAAATTCCAGGAATTCAAAAAAGAATTATTTCTAAATGTCACGCTAGCGGTATTATTAGTGTAATTGCTACTGATTTATTATCGAGTGTAAATAGTTTTGATTATCCAACTAGAGCAGAAGTGTCAGATGTGGCTAACGCTGTTTTAGATGGAACTGACTGTATTATGTTATCTGATGAAACAACAATTGGTAAAAATCCGGTAGAAACAGTTAAATTATTAGAAAATATATTAAATACTGTCGAGCAAGATATTGACTATGAATATATGCTAGAAAAAGCGATTAAAACTGAAAAAAGAGATGCAACAGGATCTTTGGCATATAGTGTAGCAGGGTGCGCTTTAAGACTTAATTGCAAAGCAATATTTACTCCAACTATGAGTGGTTATACTGCTAAAAAAATAAGTAGATTTAGACCAATTTGTCCTATTATCGCACCAAGTCCTAATGAGTTAACAACTAAATCTTTAGCATTGAATTTTGGGGTATATCCAATATTAATTGATGATTTACAAAATTTAGATTCAATCATTGAAAAAAGTAAAAAACTTGCTAAAGATGTTTTACAATTGAAAGAAAAAGATAATATTATTATTACTGGTGGCTATCCATTTAAAAAAATAAAATATACTAATTTTATGAAGATAGAAGAAATATAAGGAGGGGTATATATGTATGATTTAGGTGAGCACTTTAAAATTGATTATGAAAAAATCAAACCTAATCCTGCTAGTATATTACAGGGTAATAAATATCGATTTACAGTTTTATCGGATAGATTAATAAGAATTCAATATAGTGAAAGTGGTACATTTTCTGATGAGCCGACTTTATTAGTAAAAAATAGAAATTTTCCAAAAGTGGATTTTCAAGTTAAACAAGACAAGAATTATTTAGAAATTATAACTCCTTATTTTAGAATATATTACGAGAAAGAAAAAAAAATAACAAATAATAATAACTTTAAAGTTGAAATTTTAAATACGGATAAAGTTTGGTATTATAAACATGTCGAGGCTAAAAACTATGAAACACCTGTTTTAATTGAAAAAGGTAAAATTGAAAATATTAAAAGTTTATATTCATTAGATGGATTTGTTTCAATCGACGATTCTAAAAGTAAAATAGTTAGTGAAGATGGTACAATAAAAGATAATAATAACGATGGTATAGATATATATTTATTTGTTTATTTGAATGATTTTGATTTGTGTTTAAAAGATTATTTTACTTTAACTGGTTTTCCTTCTTTAATACCAAGATTTGCTTTAGGAAATTGGTGGAGTAGAAATAATGAATATAATGATTCTTCTTTAAAAGAATTAGTTGACGATTTTAACAAATACCAAATTCCTATTTCTGTTATTTTGTTAGATAAGGATTGGCACATAAGAACATATAAAGATAAGGAACATTTAAAAACAGGATTTACATTTAATAAAGACTTATTTAAAGCACCATATGAAATGATATCTTATTTACATAATCAAGGTATTAGAGTAGGGTTAAATATTAATCCAACTGAAGGATTTTATGATATTGATGAATATTTTGAACAAGCAAAAAAATATTTAGCTGTCGATGAAAATGGTGTGATACCATATAATGTTCTGGATCCTAAATGGATCGATGTTTATTTAAAACTATATATTCATCCATTAGATGCTTTAGGTGTTGATTTTTATTGGTTAGATCATTACGATAAAAAAAATATTCTTAAAGACTTTTTACTTAAACATTATCAATTTTATGATATGAATAGAAATTATAAAAGAAGACCAATGATGTTATCATATAGTTCTCAATTGGCGCAACATCGTTATCCAGTTTTATATTCAGGTAAAACAAAAGTAAGTTGGGAATCTTTAAGGCAAATTCCTAAATTTAATAGTGCTGCTACTAATATAGGTGTTAGTTTCTTTAGTCATGATATTGGAGGATATTTTAAAGGAATTGAGGATAATGAATTATATACTCGATATGTTCAACTAGGGGTGTTTTCTCCAATATTTAAATTCGGTGCTGATTGTGGTAAATATTATAAAAGGGAGCCTTGGCGTTGGAGTGTTAAAACATTAGGAATTGTAAGAGATTATTTACAATTAAGACATAAGTTATTACCTTATTTATATAGTGAAGCATATAAATATTCTAAAGATGGCGTTCCTTTAATTAAACCAATTTATTATGTTGCTAAAGAAATGTACGATGATTTATTATATAGTGATGAATACTATTTTGGTAGTCAATTGTTTGTCTGTCCTATTACTAAAAGAAAAGATTATGTTATGAATCGAGTGGTACATAGATTTTATATGCCTGAAGGTATTTGGTATGATTTCTTTACTGGCCAAAAATATCCGGGTAATAATAATTATGTTACATTTTATAAAGATCAAAATTATCCTGTATTTGCTAAAGCAGGTAGTATTATTCCATTAGGATCAAATGATAATTTAAACGATACAACGCCTCCTAAAAATATGGAAATACATTTTTTCCCTGGTATAAGTAATGAATATTTATTATATGAAGATGATGGTATATCAAGTTTATATCAAAAAGGATTTTACTTATTAACTAAAATAGAATATAATTATATGCCAAGTAATTATACTGTTATAATTAGAGCGTTAGAAGGTAAAAGTGGTATCGTTCCTGAATATCGTAATTATAAATTAATATTTAGAAATGCTAAAAAAGCAACTGATGTTATTGTTTATGAAAATAGAGAACAAATTGATTGTAAATCATATGTATCAGGTCCTGACTTTGTAGTAGAAATTAATAATGTAAAATCAATTAGCCAATTAACAGTAAACTGTAAAGGTAAAGATATTGAATTTGACCCAACTAGATTAATCAACGATGATATTGCTGGTATATTAGATGATTTACAAATTGAAACATTGATGAAAGAAAAGATAGACTCAATTATATTTAGTGATTTACCAATTAAGAAAAAAAGAATTGCTATAAGAAAATTAGGAAGATATAAATTAGAAAAGAAATTTATTAAATTATTCTTAAGATTATTAGAATACATTAGTACAGTCTAATGTATTTTTTTAAAATTTATAAAATAAAAAGGAAATCACCAACTTTTGGCTAATATAACTAATAGGAGGTGATAAAAATAAAAAAGTTTTATACTGCTAAACATGAACCCGTTTTTATGTATGCCGCAGTTAAAAAAGAATTCTTAAAAGCTATTTTAGGGCCTATTTTAGAAAAAGAAATAATTGAACTAGAAATATTAAATCCAAATTTAATTCAAGATTATTTTAGATTACGTGGTCAAAGATTAGATTTATTAGTTAAAACTAAAGATGAAATAATTAATGTGGAATTAAATACTAATTATAGTGAAGAAGTAAAGATAAGAAATCTACACTATATTTTTAAAATAGCTAGTGAAAATACAGAAAGAGGAAATAAATATAAAATAGGTTATTCGATAATTCAAGTAAATTTAAATTTTTATAATAGTAAATATACAAGAAGTATCTACACATTATATGATAAGATAAATAAAATAGAATTAACGGATTATATCAAAATATATAATGTAGGTATAGACAAATATATAAAAAACTATTATAATAATGATAAGAAGTTTACTCAAGGTGAAGAAGCTTTAATAATGCTAGATATGGGTAAACAAGAATTAGAAGAATTATCGGAAAAGAGTGAGATAGTGAATAATTTTAAAGAAGAAGTAATAAAAGCAAATAATGATGAGTTTGTAGTAGATTGGATAAGTCGTGAAGAAGAACAAAAACAATACGAAGAAGTAATGTATGAAAAAGGACTTAACCAAGGCAAGCAACAAGGCTTATCTGAAGGAATTGCACAAGGCAAACAAGAAGGAATTGCACAAGGTATCGAACAAAATAAAATAGCTAATGCAAAGAAAATGTTAGAATTAAAAATGGATTTAGAAACGATAGGTAAAGTTACTGGCTTATCTAAAGAAGAAATTGAAAGTTTAAGAAATTAAACTTTTTATTTTGTTCTTGTAATTAATCTTATTTTATAATATAATATTAAATAGTTTGGAGGTATTTTATGTTATTAGGTTTTATAATATCGTTTGTAATTGTTTATTTATTTTATTTGTTTACTGTAATATTACAAACAAAAAGGTATGATAAATTTAAAAAAAGTAATCAAGTTATGTATTTTGTTAATAGATATAAAATAAATATAAATAAAATAAATATGAAAAAATTTACAAATATTTTAGGATTAACTAATTCTTTGATTATAAGTATTGCTTTTACAACAACATTTTTAGTTGAAAATTTAATATTGCAATTATTAATTGGATTAATTGTTTTAATACCTCTAATTTTTATATTTTATGGTTTAATAGGTAATTATTTAAAAAAGGAGTGTAAATAATGAATACAGATTATATTGAAAGAAAATGGCGTAAGTATTGGGAAGATAATAATACTTTTAAAACTGATGTTTGGGATTTTAGCAAGCCAAAATTTTATGCTTTAGATATGTTTCCGTATCCATCTGGAGTTGGATTACATGCAGGCCATCCAGAAGGTTATACAGCAACTGATATTGTTTGTCGTATGAAACGAATGCAAGGATATAATGTATTACATCCAATGGGATTTGATTCTTTTGGATTACCAGCGGAACAATATGCAATCCAAACAGGTAATCATCCTGCTATTTTCACAAATAAAAATATTGAAACATTTAAAGAACAATTAAAAAGAATAGGTTTTTCTTTTGACTGGGATTTATGTATTTCAACTAGTGATCCTAATTATTATAAATGGACACAATGGATATTTAGTAGGTTATATGAAGATGGACTTGCTAAACAAATTGATATGCCTGTTAATTGGTGTCCAGAATTAGGAACAGTTTTGGCTAACGATGAAGTTATTGATGGTAAAAGTGAAAGAGGAGGATACCCAGTAATTAGAAAAAATATGAAACAATGGGTTATCGATATTCCTAAATATGCAGAAAAATTATTAGACGGATTAAATGAAGTAGATTGGCCAGAATCAACTAAGGAAATGCAAAGAAATTGGATTGGTAAATCAATTGGAGCTCACGTTAAATTTAAAGTTGATGATTATGAATTTACCGTATTTACAACAAGATGTGATACTTTATTTGGGGCTACTTATTGTGTACTTGCTCCAGAACATGAATTAGTAGATAAGATATCTACTAATAAAAAAGAAGTAGAAGAATATAAAAAAATATGTGCTTCTAAATCTGATTTAGAAAGAACAGAATTAAATAAAGAAAAAACTGGTGTGTTTACAGGTGCTTACGCTATTAATCCAGTTAACAATAAAAAAATTCCTATTTGGATTTCTGATTATGTTTTAGCAAGCTATGGCACAGGCGCTATTATGGCTGTTCCTGCTCATGATGAAAGAGATTATGAATTTGCTAAAAAGTTTAATATTGATATTATTCCAGTAATTGAAGGTGGCGATATATCTTGTGAAGCCTATACTGGTGATGGATTACATATTAATTCAGAATTTTTAAACGGATTAAACAAAGAAGATGCCATTAATAAAATGATTGAATGGTTAGAAAAAAATAAATTAGGTAGTAAACATATTAATTATCGTTTAAGAGAGTGGATTTTTGCTCGTCAAAGATATTGGGGAGAACCAATTCCAATTATTCATTTGGAAAATGGTAAGGATATATTAGATGAAAATTTACCTTTAGTTTTACCAGAATTAGAAGATTATAGTCCTTCTAAAACTGGAGCATCACCACTTGATAAAGCAACTGATTGGGTAAATGTTACTGTTAATGGAATAAAAGGAAAAAGAGAAACTTCAACTATGCCTGGTTCAGCTGGTTCTAGTTGGTATTTCTTAAGATATATTGATCTACATAATGATAAAGAATTAGCCGATAAAAAATTAATTGAACACTGGATGCCAGTTGATTTATATATTGGTGGCCCAGAACACGCTGTAGGGCATTTATTATATTCTAGGATGTGGAATAATTATTTATATGATAAAGGAATTGTAAGTGTTAAAGAGCCATTTAAAAAGTTAGTTCATCAAGGTATGATTTTAGGTGAAAATGGTATAAAAATGGGTAAAAGATATCCCGAATATGCTATTAATCCTAATGATGTTGTTAGTGAATATGGGGCAGATACATTAAGATTATATGAAATGTTTATGGGACCTTTAGAAGCAGATAAACCTTGGAGTAAAAAAGGTGTTGAAGGGGCAAGAAGATTTTTAGATAGAGTATATAGATTATATGAAGAAAAAGTTAGTGATGTAGAAAATAAAAATCTAGAAAAAATATATCATCAAACAGTTAAAAAAGTAACTTTAGATTATGAAACTTTAAACTTTAATACTGCTATATCACAAATGATGATATTTATAAATGCAGTTTATAAAGAAGATGTTTTTCCTTTAGAATATGCAATTAATTTTGTTAAATTATTAAATCCTATTGCACCATTTATGACCGAAGAAATTTGGCAAATGTTAGGTCACGATAAAACTATTGCTTATGAATTATGGCCAACTTATGATGAAGAAAAAACTAAAGAAGAAGAATTTGAAATGGTTGTCCAAGTAAATGGTAAAGTAAGAGGAAAAATAGTTGTTAGTATGGAAACTTCTAAAGAAGAAATGGAAAAGTTAGCTAAAGAATTAGAAAATGTTCAAAAATATATTGAAAATAAAGAGATAATTAAAGTAATAACAGTACCTAAAAAATTAGTTAATATTGTAATAAAATAAACTATAACTCCAAATTAATCAATAATTTATTGACTTTTTTGGAGTTATAAGTAAAAAGGAGATGAAATATGAAAGATATATTAATAGGTGGAGCTTGGCCATACGCTAATAATTCATTACACATCGGTCATTTAGCAGCATTACTTCCTGGTGACATAATTGCTCGTTATCATAGAGGTTGTGGTAATAATGTAATTTATGTATCAGGAACTGATTGTCATGGTACGCCAATTACAGTAAGGGCTAAAAAAGAAGGAATAAATCCAATTGATATAGCAAATAAATACCATAATGAATTTACTAATTCTTTTAAATCTTTAGATTTTTCTTATGATTTTTATACTGCTACTATGACAAACGAACACAAAAAACATGTCCAAGAATTTTATAAAATTATTTTAGATAATGGCTATATTTATGAAAAAGAGGAAGAACAAGATTTTTGTCCTAAATGTAATGAATATTTATCAGATAGAGAAATAATAGGTACTTGTCCTATATGTGGTGGTCATGCAATGGGGGAACAATGTGATGATTGTTTAAGTCCTATTAATCCTAAAGAATTAAAAGATAAAAAATGTAAAATGTGTGGAACTAGTACAATAGTTAAAAATAATAAACATTTGTATTTTAAATTATCTAGTTTTCAAGATATATTAACTAAATATGTTGAATCACATAAAGATGATTGGCGCAAAAATGCTTATAATGAAACTATGAAATACCTTAATTTAGGTTTAATTGATAGGGCTACTACTAGACAATTAACATGGGGAGTAGATGTTCCAGTTAGTGGCTATGAAGATAAAAAAATCTATGTTTGGATTGAAGCAGTATTAGGTTATTTAACAGCAACAATGAAAGTATGTAAAGATAGAAATATCGATTTTGAATCATTTGTAACCGATCATAAAGATTTAATAACTTATTTTGTTCATGGTAAAGATAATATTACTTTTCATACAATTATTTATCCTGCACTTTTATCAGCAATCAATCCAAAATATCAATTACCTAAAAAAATTATATCTTGTGAATATGTTAATATGAATGATGAAAAAATGAGTAAATCTAAAGGTAATTTAATCACAATGGATGAATTAGTTAGTTTGTATGGTAAAGATACAGTTAGATTTTATATGATATTTAATGGCCCAGAAAAAAAAGATGTTAACTTTTCTTCTGAAGATTTAATTTTAGCCCATAATAAATTTTTAGTAGGTGTAATTGGTAATTTTATTAATCGTAATTTATCATTTATTAATAAAAAATTTGATGGAATTATTAAAAAATCTGAAATTGATGAAGATATTATGGCTAGAACTAAGGCTATCTATGATGAAGTAGGTAAATTGATAACTGATGGCGAATTAAAAGAAGCATTAAATAAAGTTATTGAATATGCTACATTAGGTAATAAATATTATGATGAAAGACAACCTTGGGTCCAAGTTAAAGAAGATATTAATTTATTTAATGAAACTACTTATACTTGTGTTTATATAATGGCTAACTTATCTAATTTATTAAATCCATTTATACCTAGTAGTGCTGATAAAATAAAAAAAATGCTATCCTTAGAACCATTTAAATGGGAAGAATATAAATTAAATGGTGATATGAAAATAAATAATGTTGAATTATTATTCAATAGGATAGATAATGACTAAAGAAGATAATATATTTTTTGCAAAAAGAAAATTAGTAGATAACATCTATAAAAGTGCAAATTTAGAAGGGATAGCAGTAACATTTGCAGATACCTATTCATTTATGAATAATGTTAATACAGGGAAAATTTCAATAGATGATATGCTTAAATTAAAGGGCTTAAAAGATGCTTGGGAATATGTATTTAATACCATAGATGAAGATTTGACAATTGATTATATTAAAAAAATTCATTTTGAAATATGTAAAGGACAAAATATTTATCCTTTAGGTGATTTTAGAACAAAAGTTGTAGGTATAACAGGTACTTCTTGGCTTCCTAAACTACCTAGTGAATGTAATTATGAACAAGAATTAAAAGAAATATTAAACATTACTAATAAATTAGATAGATGTATAAATTTATTTTGTTGGATTCAAAGAAGTCAAATGTTTTTAGATGGTAATAAAAGAGTAGCAAACTTAGTTGCAAATAAGGAAATGATAAAAAATGGTCAAGGTATTATATCAGTTCCAGTTGAAAAAATAGGCGAATATTTTACTTTGTTAATCGATTATTATGAAACAAATAATATGAATAAATTAAAGGAATGGATTGTAAATAATTGTATTGATTCTATTTAAAATTTACAAAAAAAAATTTATTTTTTAAAAATTATGGTACAATATATATAACAAGGTAAGTTTTAAATATAAGGAGGAATTATAATGAATTTAAAACGTGGTTTTACGCTAATTGAGTTATTAGCAGTTATTATCATTTTGGCAATAGTAGCCCTTATTGCCACACCTATAATATTAGATGTAGTAGAAGATGCAAGAAAGAGTGCAGGATTATCCGAGGCAAATATGATATATAGTGGAATAAATAACTATTGTGCAACAGAGGATGTAAAATATCAATTGGATAATAATTATACTAGAATATGTACATCAAGTATGACAAAAGAAAATGTACCAACAATGGTAAACTTAGGAAATGCTGAAGTATTAGAAATTGAATATAGCGATAAATTAACTTGGCTAAAAGTAGAAAGTAATGGTCATACATATAGTTTACAAGATAATGCAATGGTAGAAGGAGATTTAGAAAAACCTGAAGCAAAATATGCAGTAGGAGATTTATTAAAAGTTCAAGTAAGTGATAGTGAAACCCAAAATATCTATGTATTAGAAGTAAATGGTGATGAAATAGTAGGAATATTAGATAGAAATTTACCAGGAGGAACAGTAGCGTGGATAAGTATACGTGATTATAGCAGTGCTGGAGGAAATTGGGCTAGTGATTCAGATGAAGTAAAAAATCAAAATTTATATGAATTTGGCCCAATAACAGCCCTAGCAGCAATGAATGAAAGAACAAGTAGTTGGAACAAAGTAACAAAGAAATATTTACCAGAAGCCGAAGAAATATTGAAGTTAACAGAATATTACAAAGAATTAGAGTCAAGCGGAGAGACATCGAATTGGGAAAGTAAATATTTTACAGATTTTTATGGATTTTTGCAATCAAATGAAAGTGTAATGAATTGTAGTAGTGGAAGCGAATGTCGAGAAGCAATAATAGCAGCAGGAGGAGAAAAGTATATACTGCCAGAATGGGCAGCAATAAATTTAGAAACCACAGGAGATAGTAACGCAGGTAAAGGTTATTGGACAAAAACACCAGCAAACTTGAGTGTTGTGTCTATTCCTGATCTCGCGTGGGATGTCCATGACGTCGGCGCCCTCAGCTACGGCTTCGCCGTCTCGCTCTGACTACGTTGGCGTGCGCCCAGTTATCCATATCTATGAATCTAACATCCTTTCTAAATTAGAGGCGCCAGAGTACGTAACCCCAGACGATGTAGTGGGAGAAAGATAGTAAAGGATACTAATTGCGTAAAATCCCGAAGGGATTTATAAGCCGCACGCGAAGTCGTGTGGCCAAAGAGGGGTAAGATAGTATAGTAAACACTTGTGGTGATATAAGGCTAAAAGAAAGTAAAACAAATAAAGACACCAGTATACGATTGAATATCTAATACTGGTGTTAAATTTATATATATAAAAAAATTTAATATAAATATTATTTTAAAAAAATTATATTAAATTTTTAACTTTTATTATATGATGTATTGTAACATATATAATATTAATACTACTTGCTATTATTAAACTATAAATACCAAATTTAAACAAACAACAGATTATTAAAACAATAGTTCTTAATATCATACCTAAAAATGTTCCAAACATAGCAGAATTACTTTTACCCATTGCTTGTAAAGAAGCAGTTAATGGTGATTGAATATAATGTAATAAACAAATAGGGGCTAGTATTTTAATATAAGTAATACCTTGATTAGTATTAAATATTAATTTTAAAGGTATTTCTGGTATTAAAACAAATATAATAGTTGCGGGAATACCAATTAATAAAGAAATAAATATGGCTTGTTTAATTTTATTTTTAGTATATTTATAATGTTTATTTGAATAACCATTACTTACTATAGGTAATAATGCTTGAGATATGGCTCCTGTAAAAAAAGAAGGAAGTAATATTAATGGCATAACATAACCATTTAAAATACCATATTCATTTAAAATATATTGGTTAGAAAATCCTGATTTAATTAAAAAATAAGTTAATATAATTGGTTCAAAAAACATACCAATTGTACCTATTAAGCGAGATCCAGTTGTAGGTAGACTTATTTCTAATATATCTTTGATATTACTCATAGATGGAGTAATATCTTTTTTATATAGTTTAAAGTTTTTAGGTAAGAAGAAAAATAATATTAATATTGATGTTAATTCACTAATAATATTGGATAATATTAAAAATGAAACTGCAAATTCTAATCCTTTAAGCAAAAAGAAAGGTGTAAATAAAATAATACTTATTAATCTTGTTACATCTTCTAAAACATTAGATAAAACGTGAGGAAACATTCTTTGTTTACCAAAAAAATATCCCCTTAAAATACCTGATATGGATATAAAAGGTAATACTAATGCTATAGCAATAATGGAATAATAGGTTCTACTTTCATGTAATAAATTATTAGATATAAATTTAGCAGATAAAAATATAAACAACATAACTATTAAATTAATAATAATTATTAAAAACAAACTAGAAAAAATTAATTTTTTATTGTTTCTTTTATCTTCAGATACTAATTTTGATATGGCGGTAGGTAGCCCTAAAGTACATATGGCAATAAATAACATAAATGTAGGATTAACTAACATATATAATCCAATACCTTCAGTACCTACTAGTCTAGTCATTACTATTTTTATTATCATACTTAGTATTTTTGTTATAAAGCCCCCAATAATTAAAATAATAGTAGACATAATAAATTTATTTTTTTTCATATATCACCTTTAAAAATATTGATTTTTCTTATATAATATATGTATGAGTTTTAAAAAATATTTAAAAGGAAGTGTAATAATGCTAGAAAATAATAATCAATATTTTGAAGTTTTAAATGATATAAAAAATACTTTAATAACTACAAGAAATAAAATAATTGACAATGCTAATAAAGATTTGATATTAATGTATTATAAAATTGGTTTAAAATTAATAGAGAATAATAAATGGGGATTATCATTTATAGATACTTTAGCAAAAGATTTAAAAATAGAATTTCCTAATATTAAAGGAATGTCTGCTAGGAATTTAAGGTATATGCAAAAATTTGCAACTGAATTTGACAATGATGAATTTTTGCAACATTATGTTGCAAAAATTCCTTGGTCATCTATTACAACGATAATGGATCAAGTAAAAGAAAAAAATATTAGAAATTGGTATATTGAAGAAACTGTTAAAAATGGTTGGTCTAGACCTATAATAATCCATCAAATAGCAAGTAAATTATATGAAAGACAAGCATTATTAGAGAATAAAACTACAAATTTTGATAATACGCTACCAAGTCCAAATAATGAACAAGTTGCATATTTATTAAAAGATCCTTATATATTTGATTTTATAATAAATAATAAAGATTTAAAAGAATTAGATATTGAGCGACAATTAATATCCAATATTACCAAATTATTATTAGAATTAGGTAATGGCTTTGCATTCATAGGTAGACAATATCATTTAGAGATAGATAATGAAGATTATTATATTGATTTATTATTTTATAATTTAAAGGTTAGAAGTTATGTTGTAATTGAACTAAAAACAACTGAATTTAAACCAGAATATGCAGGAAAACTTAATTTTTATTTAAGTGCTGTAGATAAGTATATTAAAGATGAAAAAGATAATCCTACTTTTGGTATTTTGTTATGTAAAGACAAAAAGAAAGTAACTGCTGAATTAGCACTAAAAGATATTAATAAACCAATTGGTGTGAGTGAATATAAAATTTTATCAGAAATACCAGAATTTCTAGAAAATACATTACCTAGTATTGAAGATATCGAAAAAAGATTAGAAAATGATTTTTTATAGTTTTCTTTAAAATAATTGTAAAAAAAGGAATGAAGTAAAATGGAAATAGAATTTAATAGTTTAGAAGAATTATATAATAGATTAAAACCAGCGTTGATAACTAAAAAAGGAGAAATGCATCGAAGTGGTTATAAATATATTGAAATAGAAGATATATGGAATTATTTAAAAGAGATTAAATGGAAAAAGGCTAAGGATTTATCATTATACGAAATGGTTAGTGATGTTTTGAATGTCGATGATTTATTAATTGATGATTATTTAAAAAGTAAATTAAATTTAAGAAAAAGAGAAATTTATTTTAAAGAAGAGTGATAAAATGAAAGTAATAAAAATAAGTAAATATATACAGTTAGAAGAAAAATTAAAAAAATATATAAAAAATGAAGAAGAATTAAATGAAATAAAGAAATCTTTTGAATTTGCTAATATAAAACATAATGGTCAAAAGAGAAATAGTGGAGAAGATTATATAATCCATCCTTTAAATGTTGCTTTTATTTTAGCGGGCATTCATGCTGATAGTAAAACAATAGAAGCAGCACTTCTTCATGATACCATTGAAGATTGTGAAGTTTCTTATGAAGAAATTGAAAATTTATTTGGTGTTGAAGTTGCAAAATTAGTTGAAAGTATAACTAAAATAAATAAATTAAATTTTAGTGGCGATACAGAGGCTATGATTGCAAATCAAAGAAAAATATTAGTTGGAATGACCGAAGATGTAAGGGTTATTATCTTAAAATTAGCAGATAGACTTCATAATATGCGTACATTATGGGCTTTATCAGAAAAAAGACAAAAGGCTAATGCTAAGGAAACTTTAGATATATTTACACCAATTGCACATAGATTAGGTATTAATAGTATTAAATCAGAATTAGAAGATTTATCGTTAAGATATTTAAAACCAGATGCTTATTATCAAATTGTAGAAAAGTTAAATAAAACTAAAGTAGAGAGAGATAATTATGTTGTTGAAATGATTGAAAGTGTTTCTAAACTATTAAACGAACATAATATTAAACATGAAATAAAAGGAAGAAGTAAAAGTATTTATAGTATTTATAAAAAATTAGATAAAGGTAAATCATTTAATGAAATATATGATTTATTAGCTCTAAGAGTTTTTGTTGACACAGAAGCAGAGTGTTATCAAACTTTAGGATTAATTCATTCGAAATTTAGACCAATTCCTAAGCGATTTAAAGATTATATTGCAATGCCTAAAACAAATATGTATCAATCATTGCATACAACGGTATTTGGGATAGATGGACAATTATTTGAAATTCAAATAAGAACTTATGAAATGGATAAGGTGGCTGAATGTGGTATCGCATCTCACTGGTCATATAAAGAAGGCAAATCAAATATGCAAAGTGAGATGGAACAAAAATTACAGTTCTTTAGAGTTATTATGGAATTAAAAAATGAGGAAAGTGAAGATCAATTTGTTGATTCGGTTAAAGAGGATGTTTTAAAGGATACAATTTATGTTTTTACGCCAATGGGTGATGTAATTGAATTACCAAATGGTTCAACTCCGATTGATTTTGCGTATCGTGTCCACTCTAAAGTGGGAGATACGACAATAGGAGCGATTGTAAATAATAATATTGTTCCATTAGATTACAAATTGAAAGATAATGATATAGTTAAAATTAATACAAATAAAAGTTCTACGCCTAGTCAAGAATGGTTAAATTTTGTTAAAACATCACAAGCCAAAAATAAAATTAAAGCATTTTTTAATAAAACTACTAAAGAAGATAATCATAATAAAGGTGAAGATTTACTAAATAAAGAATTAAGAAAAAGAAAACTATCTAATGCAATATTTACAGAAAACATCGATAAAATATTAGAAGAATTAAAATGTGCAGATATTAATGAGTTATATATTAATATTGGAAATAATAAATATACACCTATTCAAGTAGTAAATATTATTACTGATGATAATATAACTAAAGAAGAAATAATTTTAAATAAAACAAAAGATAAGGAAGTAATTTTACCTAATATTAAAAATGATATTAAAGTAGAGGGTATTGATGATATTAAAGTAAACATAGCATCATGCTGTAAACCAATTAAAGGTGATAGAATAGTGGGATATATAACTAAAGGTAATGGTATAACTGTTCACAGAATGGTTTGCCCTAATGTTAGTGAATTAAACGAAAGATTAATTGAAGTAAAATGGAATGATACTAATAAAAAATATCCGACTAGTTTATTAATTAAATCTTTAGATAATAATATATTAATGAATATAGTTGCTAAGACATCTAATACAGATATAACAATTGAAAGTATTAAATCATTATCAAGTGGTAATGATTATATATATCAGATAACTGTTTTAGTAGAAAATAAAGAAAGATTAACAAAATATATGAATGATTTAAACATGATACCAAATGTTTTATCTGTAGAAAGGTTGATAAAATGAAATTAGTGGTTCAAAGAAGTAAAAAATCAAAAGTTACAGTAGATAACAAGATAGTTGGTAAAATAGATGATGGATTAGTTGTTTTAGTTGGATTTACTCATAATGATACGATAGAAGAAATAAAAAAATTAACTAAAAAATTAGTTAATTTAAGAATTTTTGATGATGAAAACCATATTATGAATAAATCAATTTTAGATGTAAATGGTTCTATTTTGTCAATATCACAATTTACTTTATATGCCGATTGTAAAAAAGGCAATCGTCCTAGTTATATTAATTCGATGAAAGCCGATGAAGCAAAAAAATTATATGAATTATTTAATGAAGAAATAAAAAAATATAATATTAATTTAGAAACTGGTATTTTTCAAGCAGATATGTTAGTTGAAATAAGTAATGATGGACCTGTAACAATCATATTGGAAGATTAATTATAAATTGGAGGTGTAAATTATCGAAAATAAAATTATAAAAACAGAATTAAAAGTAAATGATAGTTTAGTAAGTGTTATAAGAATTAATGAAATAGATTATATATCTTTAACTGATTTGGCACGTTATAAAAATTCAAATAATCCTGGTGATGTTATAATTAAATGGATGAGTAATAAAAGTTCATTTGAATTTTATTGCTTATGGGAAGAACTATTTAATGAAAATTTTAAACTAGCGGAATCTCGCGAGTTTAAAAATGATTCTGCTAACCAATCTTTTACTATGAGTCCATCAATATGATTGAAAGTGGAATTTCGCAAAAAGAACGATTAGAAAAATTAAATAATGTTGCCATAAAAGAATTAAAATTATTATCCAATGATAAAAATATTGTTGGAATAAACAAAATTGAAAATAAAGAAAAATTACTTAATTAGAAAGTGAGGATTTATGATAAAAAATAAATTAGATTTTAAATTAATTAATATTGCTTTAATAGCAGTAATTTGTTTTTTTATTTATCAGGCTAATCCATTGTGGATGGGCATCTTAAATAAAATATTAAAAATAATATTACCTTTATTTGCTGGGTTTGTTATTGCTTATGCTTTATATCCTTTATTAGAGTTTTTAGAAAGTAAAAAAATACCAAAAGGTTTAGGAGTTGGGATAATAGTTGCTATTTTAATTGGTATAATTGCTACTTTAATAACTTTATTAATACCACTTTTGTCAACACAAATAGTTAGTTTAATTGACTCATTAATTATTTTTATTAAAGATATAACAACTGATTTTAATATTGATTTAGGTACTTTAGGTGATACTTTATTTAAAACATTTAATGAAATAATTAGTAATGTTGGAAAATATGTATCTGATGGAGCAGTTAAAACTATAAATGCTTCAATAAGTGTTATTACAAATGTTTTTATTGCTCTAGCATCTGGTATTTACTTTTTATTAGATATGGATAAAATAAGAAATGGTATAAAAAAATATTTATCTCATAAATCTACTAAAGTATATAATTATGTTGCTTTATTAGACCATGAAATAAAAAATTATATTAAAGGATTCTTAATTCTTGTATGCATCAGTTTTTTTGAATATACTTTAATTTACTATATAATTGGTCATCCTAATGCTTTATTATTAGGTTTCTTATCAGGATTAGGTAACTTTATTCCTTATTTTGGCGGAATACTAGTTCAAGTAATTGGGGTATTAACAGGTTTTGCTCTAAGTACTTCATTAGGTATTACAGTTATAATTGTAACATTGATATCTTCATTAATAGATTCATATGTTTTAAATCCATTAGTATATGGAAAAAGTAATCAAGTTCATCCAATAATAGTAATTGCTGCTGTATTTGGTGGCGGTATATTACTAGGATTTATTGGTATTGTTATATCTTTACCACTTTCAATAATTATTATTACAACAATTAAATATTTTCGAGGTGAAATAAATGTTAAAAGAAATTCAAAATAGAAGAAGTATAAGAAATTATAAAAGTGAAAATGTTTCCAAAGAAAAAATAATAGATATTTTAAAATCTGGTATCCAAGCACCTTCTGCTAAAAATAATCAACCTTGGCGTTTTGTTATAGTAAATGAAGAAATTAAAAATAAAATAAGTAATAAAATGGTTGAATTATATGGCCCTAATAAAACTGCAGAAGTTATTAAAACAGTACCTTATTTAATATTAATATATAATAAAGATGATGGATATTTTAATCATTTATCAATTGGTGCTTGTATGGAAAATATGATATTAGAAGCAGAGAGTATTGGATTAGGTACTTTATGGATAGGCTATATAAAAAAAATAGAAGATTATGTAAAAGAATTAGCTAATGTTGATTATGAATTAGTTTCCGCCTTAGCGATTGGAAATAAAAACGAGAATCCTGTTGCTAGACCAAGATTAAATTTAGAAGAGGTTTTAATAATTGAAAATTGATAAAATCAAAAAAAGTGGGAAAAAATATAAAATTGTTTTGGAAGATGGTACTGAAATAAAAACATTTGATGATGTCATTATAAATTATAATTTACTTTATCATAAAGACATCGATGATATATTATTAAATAAAATAATCAAAGATAATGCTTATTATGAAGTATATAATAAAGTTTTAAATTTAATATCTAAAAAAATAAGAAGTGAAAAGGAAATAAATGAATTTTTAGATAAGTATGATGTCGATAAAAATAAAATAATTAATAAATTAAAAAGTATTAATTTAATAAATGATAAATTATTTGCTAAAGCATATATTTCAGATAAAATTAATTTATCAAATGAAGGTATCGATAAAATTAAAAATGATTTATTAAAACATAATATTGATTTAAATATAATTGAAGAAGAACTATCTAAAATAGATAATGATTTAATTAATAAAAAAATAGAAAAATTAATTAATAAAAAAATAAAGAACAGTAAGTATACGGGATATAAATTAAAATATAAAGTTGTTAATGAATTAATTAATTTAGGGTATGATAAATATACAATAATAGAAATATATGATAGTTTAGATATAAAAAATGATAACTTAATTGTTAATGAATATGATAAATTATATAGACAATTAAGTAAAAAATATTCTGGTAAGGAATTAGAATACAAAATAAATACAAAATTATATAATAAAGGTTTTACTAAAGAAGAAATTGATAATATACAAAAAAACTAATCAACGCAACACCATATTGATTAGTTTTTATTTTGTATAAGATATATGTATAAAAAACGTTTTACTTGAATTATTAGCGTATTTTTTTCGAAAGGTAACATCTTATACGAATAAATAATATCATATTTGATTAAAAAAAGCAATAAGTTTTTATAAAATATGATATAATTAGTTAGTGATGTGTATGAAAAAATTATTTTTAATTTTATTAATATTATTAGTAGGTTGTGGTAAAAAGGAAGAGATAATTGAAATAAATTATGATAATTCTTATTATCAAGTAGCAAATCCTTATAAAGAAAGTATTGGTAGTTATAGTATCGCAGATTATGATAAAGAAGAAGTAGAGTCAATGTTGATGCGTTTATCGACAGAATATTTTAAAACTAATAATTCATTTTATCAAGAAGGACAATATTTAACAAGTGAAGAAATTAAAAATTTAGTTAATCAATTTAATGAAACAGAAGAAATTGAAGTTGATGATGTAAAAATTAAACCAACTTATATAACTTCAATATATGAGCAAAATTATTTAACTAATAATAATGTTTTAAAAGGTATTTCTTTAGCTGTTATTGTCGATAACAAACAATATTATGATAATAATTATAAAACAATCGATGAAAAAATAGTTTTAGATTACGCATTAGATAAAGTAGAGGAATTACTTAAATTTATAAGAAGTAAAGAAGAATTAAAAAAAGTTGATGTGGTTATTGGCATCTATTTAGAAAGTGATTATAAAGGTAGTTTTAAATATTTAGGCTATACTAATAATGATAATATTAAAATGAATTATGTTAATTATAATTATCAATTATTAGAAAGTAATTATGTCAGTAAAATTGACAATAAAACTTATAACACAATATTAGCTATTAAAAATAGTTTAAGTGATTATAATTTATATTTGAATGCTTATGGCTTATATCAAAATAAAACATTAAATGAAGTAAGTATTACTTTAAACAAAAGTTATTTTAAACAAGCAGAAATATTAGATATCAGTAAAATTTTAACAACTAATTTAAATAATTTTAATAATATTGATATTAAAGTTTATTTTAAAAGTAATAATATAACCAAAGCATTTATAACTAAAAATAGAAATGCAACAAAAATAGAAACATATATATTGGAGGATTAAATATGATAGATGAAGGAAAAGTAAGACATATTGCTGATTTAGCAAAATTAAATATCGAAGATGATGAAATGAGTAAATATCAGAAACAATTAACAGATATTTTGACCGAAATTGATAAAATACTTAAAGTTGATATTAAAAATGAAGACATAATGATTAGTCCAAGTGATAATAGAAATGTTTATTCTTTAGATGTTATTGAAAATCATATTAGTAAAAATGATGCTTTCAAAAATGCTAAAAGAGTAAAAGGTGATTATATTGTAGTTCCAAAGGTGATAGAATGAGATACTTAGATTTAGATATAAAAACAATAAATGAAAAATTAAAAAATAAAGAAATAAAGCCAATTGATTTAGTTAATGAAGCATTTGCTAGAATAGATGAAACTAATTTAAATTGTTTTATAACTTTAAATAAAGAAGAGGCTATTAAAAAGGCTAAAGAATTAGAAGAAAAAGAAGTAGATAATATTTTATTTGGATTACCAATTGCTATTAAAGATAATATTGTAACTAAAGATTTAAGAACAACTGCTGCTAGTCATATTTTAGAAGATTTTATTCCAATTTATGATGCTACAGTTATTAAAAAAATAAAAGAAAAAAATATGATTATTATCGGTAAAACTAATATGGATGAATTTGCTATGGGGTCTACTGGTGAAACTAGTTATTTTGGTAATACTTTAAATCCTATCGATAAAACTTTAGTTCCAGGTGGTTCTTCTTCTGGTTCTGCTTCTTGTGTTGCTGCTGGTATTACGCCATTTTCTTTAGGAACTGATACAGGTGGATCTATTAGACAACCATCTAGTTTTTGCGGTTTAGTCGGGTTAAAACCAACATATGGTAGAGTTTCAAGATATGGTGTTATTGCATTTGCTTCAAGTCTAGACCAAGTGGGACCAATTACAAGAAATGTCTATGAAAATGCTTTATTATTGAATGTTATAAGTGGTTATGATAAAAATGATTTAACTTCTTCTTTAAATGAAGTTAAAGATTATACTTCTTTAATGGGACAAGATGTAAATAATTTAAAAATTGCTGTTCCTAACTATTATATGAGTGAAGTAATTGATAAAATAGTTCGAGAAAAAGTAACTAATATAATCAATTTATTGAAAGAAAAAGGTTGTCAAGTTGATTATGTAGATATTGATTATTTAGAATATGCTATACCTTTATATCAAGTTATTGCTTTAGGTGAAGCAAGTAGTAATTTGGCTAGGTATGATGGTATTAGATATGGATTAAAAATTGACAATTTTAAAAATATTGATGAATTATATAAAAATACTCGAACTATTGGTTTTGGTAATGAAGTAAAAAGAAGAATAATGATTGGTTCTTATATTTTAAGTGGTGAAAATGCTGATACATATTATTATAAAGCATTGAAATTAAGAAAAGAAATGACTGATAGTTTTAAAAATATCTTAAGTAAATATGATTTGATTATTGGACCAACTAATACTGATGTTGCTTATAAATTGGGAACTAAACAAGATGATGCATTAAAAAGTTTTTATGATGATTTATTAACTATACCTGTTAATATGGCGGGGCTTCCTGCATTAAGTTTGCCAGTTGGTTATAAAAACAATTTGCCAGTTGGTATGCATATTATCGGAAATTATTTTGAAGAAGATAAAATTTATCAATTAGCGTATTTTATTGAAAATAAATTAAAGGAGGAAGTATAATGAAACCAACAATTGGAATTGAAGTCCATGTAGAATTAAAAACAATGGCTAAAGCTTTTTCCTTAAGTAAAAATAATTTTAATGATGAAGTTAATACAAATATTAATGTAATAGATTTGGGTTATCCTGGTGTACTTCCAAGATTAAATAAAGGAATTATTGATTTTGCTTTAAAGGCTTGCCTAGCATTTAATTGTAAAATAAATAGATTAATGCATTTTGATCGTAAAAACTATTTTTATCCTGATTTACCAAAAGGTTATCAAATTACCCAGCAAGATACACCAATTGGTTATGATGGTTATATTCCTATATCTAATAAAAAAATATATTTAGAAAGAATGCATATAGAAGAAGATACTTGTAAAAGTATTCATACAACTGATACTTTATTAAATTTTAATAGAGCAGGAGTCCCTTTAATTGAAATAGTTACTAAACCTTGTATAAATAGTGGCCAAGAAGCAATGGAATATCTAGAAAAATTAAGAGAAACATTATTATATTTAGGTATAAGTGACGTTAAAATGGAAGAAGGAAGTATGCGATGTGACGTTAATGTATCTGTAAGTGATAGTGATACATTAGGCACAAAATGTGAAGTAAAAAATATCGGTTCGATATCTGCTGTTGGACTTGCTATCGATTATGAAGTTAAAAGGCAAGAAGAATTAATTAAAAAAGGTGAAAAAATAGTAGAACAAACAAGAAGATTCGATGATAAGACTAAAACTACTATTTTAATGCGTTATAAAGAAACTGGTAATGATTATAGATATTTTCCAGAACCAGATATTCCTTATGTTTATATTGATGATGAATGGTTAAAAGAAATAAGTGATTCAATGCCTATTTTAACTGATGAACTTAAAAATAAATATATTTCTTTAGGCATAAATAATAATAATATTAAAACAATTATTTCTAACAAAAATATTTGTAATTTCTTAGAATCAGTAATCGATAAATGTAATCCTATTATTGCTAGTAATTTATTAACTGGTGACGTATTATCTTATTTAAATAAAAATATTATTAAAATAGAAGATACTAAATTAAATCAAGAAAATTTTATTAAATTAGTAAATAAATTAGATATTAAAAGTATATCTAGTAAACAAGGTAAAGAAATTATTAATATAATCTTAGAAAGTGATAAAGATGTTGATTTAATTATTAAAGAAAATAATATGGAACAAATAAGTGATGATAATTTTGTTATTGAAATTATTAATAAAGTAGTTAGTTCTAATCCCGATTCTGTTAAAGATTTTAAAGAAGGAAAAGATCGAGCAATTAAATATTTAATGGGTCAAGTAATGAAGGAAAGTAAAGGAAAAGTTAATCCTAGTTTAGCTAATCAATTATTGATTGATGTTTTGAAAAAATCCTAGTTGTTAGGATTTTTTTGTTAATTTATAATTGACAATTAATTATAAGTTTAGTATAATGCTTAATATAAGGTGATTAAAATGTTACAAGAAATAGATAATCAAGTATTTGAATTAACGTTTAATGAAATAAAAAGCTTAGTAATTAATAGTCGTAAGAAATTATATACAACCGTTAATACAGAAATGTTAAATCTTTATTGGAATATCGGTAAAATTATAATGACTATTCAAAAAGGTGATGAACGGGCAACTTATGGTGAAGCAGTTTTAGAAAAATTGTCATTAAAATTAACTAAAGAATTTGGGAAAGGTTTTTCATCTAGAAATTTAAGAACAATGAGAAAATTTTATTTAACATATCCAATTTGGACAACAGTGTCTTCCAAATTAAGTTGGTCTCATTATTTAGAAATATTAAAAATAAATGATAATGATAAAAGAAATTTTTATTTGCATGAAGCAATTAATTCTATGTGGAGTGTAAGAGAATTACAAAGGCAAATATGCTCTTTATTATATGAACGTTTAAAATTGTCAAAGGATAAAGAAAAAGTTTTGGAGCTGGCTAATAAAGGACATATTATAAATAAATTAGAAGATTTGGTCAAAGATCCTTTTATATTAGAATTTTTAGACATTAAAGAAAATACAATTTATTTAGAGTCGGATTTAGAAAAAAACATTTTAAAACATTTAAAAGAGTTTTTACTTGAATTAGGTCGTGGTTTTATGTTTGTTGGTTCTCAAGTTAGAATAACAATCGAAGAAGATCATTTTTATCCGGATTTAGTATTTTATAATAGAATTATGAAATGTTTTGTGATAATAGATTTAAAAACTGCTAAAATAACTCCGCAAGATATTGGACAAATGCAATTATACGTTAATTATTATGATCGAGTAATTAAGGAAGATGATGAAAATTCAACTATTGGTATTTTATTATCAACTGATAAAAATAAAACAGTTGTAAAATATACTTTACCAAAAGATAATAAAACTATTTTTGCATCACAATATAGATTAAATTTTCCTACCGAAGAACAATTAATTGAAATTATTGAAGAAGAAAAGAAAAATTTAAATTTAATTGAAAAATCCTAGTTGTTAGGATTTTTTATTAATTATTTTAATATTGATTAAATCATATATTTATAGTATAATGTTATTGTTAGGAGTGAAGATATGAAATTTATTAAGAAAAATAAGACAATTGTTATTGTTGCTATAATTTGTTTAGTTTTAGTAATATTAATGGGAGTGGCAGTTTATCGAATGTTTTATCCAAGTAATGGAAGTGTTTATGGTGATAGATTAGAGAATGCTCCAGAAATAGATAATGCTGTAATTGAACAAATAAAAAATAAAATAATGGATTCCGATTTAGTTGAAGAGATAGATTATAATACAAATGTAACGACTATGAAATTTTTTATTAAAGTTAAAGATTCAGCAAAACTAGAAAAAGTTCAAGCACTAAGTGATATTATTTTAGATACATTAAGTACAAAAATTGTTAGTTTTTATGATATTGAAATATATTTAACTAATGAAAATAATACATCTTATCCATCAATTGGATATCATTCTAAAAATGCTGAAGCATTTAGTTGGACTAACAATGTAGGTGAGACTGATGAAGAATAAAAAAGTAATTATAATTAGTATTATTGTTGTTTTAGTTTTAATAATTGGATTTTTAATATATAATTTTTTAACTAAAGAAGATAAGATAACAACTTTAAATTTATTTGAAAAGCAATGGATAGAAAATAATAAAAATAATGTTATTGATATGTCAATAATTGATGGAATACCTGTGCTAAGTTATAATGGTGAAGGAATAATCGTTGATTTTTTAAACTCATTAAATAAAGAAACGGGTTTATCTTTTAATAAAATATCTTATAAATTAGGTGATGAAGTAAAATCAGATTATGCTTTTAAATTAGTTGATAATGTTCTTGATAATAATATTTTAATTTATGAAGATAACTATGCTTTAGTAACTAAAAAAGAAACATTTTTAACTATTGAAGAATTATCTGGTTTAACAATAGGTGTTTTAAATGAAAATTTAAATAATATTAATAATTATTTATATAAAGCCGATGTTACATATAAAACATTTGAAACAGAAACAGATTTAATAAATGATTTTAATGATGATGAAACTGAATTAGATGCAATAGTCTTACTTAAAACAACTAATTTAAAACAATTAATCGATAATAATTATAAAATTGCTTATAACATTAGTGATTATAAAAAATATTATGTTTTAGATTTAGGAGAAACAGAAAAATTAAATACTATTTTAATAAAATATTATAAAAAATGGGCTAGTAATAATTATGAAGAATTATATAATAAATATTTATCTAAAAATTATTTAAATTTTAAAAATATCAATGATGAAGAAACAGTTAAATTTAGAAGTAAAAGATATGTTTATGGATTTGTTGAAAATGCTCCTTTTGATACTTTATTAGATAATAAATTAGCAGGAATAAATTATCAATTATTGTCTAGTTTTTCTAAATTAACTAATGCTGAAATAAGTTATAAAAAATATAATAATATGACTAGTTTATTAGAAGCATTTAATTCTAATCAAATTGATTTATTTTATGGAATTAATGGAACAACAGAATATAATTTAGATGTTTATAAAACGGTACCAGTTTATGAAAATTCAGTTATTGTTTTAAAACATTCTTCAAATAATAAAATTATTAATTCTATTAAATCATTAGATAATGTAGTAGCTATTGAAAATACTTATTTAACTGAAAACTTAGTAAATAATAATATTACAGTTACTGCATATGCTAATATGGAAGATTTAATTAATAATATTGATGATAATAGTATAATTGTTTTAGATACATATAATTATAACTATTATGCTAGTAAATTAAAAGATTTTATTATTGCTTATCAATATGACACAACTAATAATTCATTCATTAGTCGTGATATTTCTGATAATAAAATATTTAATGAATTTTTTGATTTTTACATTAGATTTAATGATACTAAAACATTTATTACTAATGGCTTAAGTGAATTGTTGTTAGTTAATAAAACACCAATTATTTTAAAAAATATTGCGGTAATTTTAGGTACTGTAGTTGGTATATTGTTAGTAGTTTTGGCTATAATAAAAATCAAACCAAAGAAAAAAATTAAAACTTTATCAAAAGAAGATAAAATTAGATATATTGATGCTTTAACTTCATTAAAAAATAGAACATATTTAAACGATTCAATTGAAAGATGGGATAATAGTGATACATATCCACAAACAATAATTATCGTCGACTTAAATAATGTTGCATATATTAATGATAATTATGGCCATGCTGAAGGCGATGACGTAATTAGACAAGCCGCTAATATATTGATTGTTAATCAAATAGAACATAGTGAAATAATAAGAACAAATGGCAATGAATTTTTAATTTATTTAATTGGTTATGAAGAAAAGCAAGTAATTACTTATATGCGTAAATTAGGTAAAGAATTAAAAGATTTAAAACATGGATTTGGTGCTGCTATCGGTTATAGTATGATAAATGATGCAATTAAAACAGTTGATGATGCTATTAATGAAGCAACATTAGATATGAAGAATAATAAAGAGGAAATAAAAGATTGAAAAAATTTATAAAAAGGTTATGGCATGTAATAAGATTACCAGAAATGCAAATATTACCTGGTAATCTTGCCTTTTTTTTAATCCTTTCTCTAGCGCCACTTGTATCATTATTTGGAATGGTGGCGTCATTATTTTCCTTATCAATTACAAGTGTAATTAATTATGTAAGTAATGTTCTTCCTGAAGAGACAGTAGAAATTATTTTACCTTTCTTTGATGGTGTTAATGTTACTAATATATTGTTTGTTGTAATCGGTTTATATGTGGCAAGTAATGCTTCTGATAGTTTAATAACAGCCTCTAATATGTTATATAAAATTAAAAGTAAAAATTATATATATCGTAGGATTAAGTCTTTATTTATGACATTTTGGTTATTAATTTTATTTGTTGTAACTTTAATTGTTTTAGCATTTGGTTCATTTATTTTAACTAAATTATCTGAATTTGGTATATTAGGTGAGTTTATTGCTACTAATTATCTAATTATTTTAATAGTTAAAACTTTAGTAGCATTTGTTATAATATTTTTAATTATTAAAATGCTTTATACTTTAGCGCCCGATCAAAAAATCAAAAGTAAATATGTAAATTATGGTAGTTTATTTGCTACTATTTCAATTATATTAGTTAGTACTTTTTATTCGTTTTATGTAAATAATATTGCTCATTATGACATTATTTATGGTAGTTTAGCCAATATTGCAATTTTAATGTTATTAATTTATTTTATTTCATATATTATTGTTTTAGGTATTGCTATTAATCATAATTATTATGAAATGAATAATAAAGAATAAAATGTATATAATAATTATGAATATATATATTCAAATACATAGACTACATTTAGTACCGATGAAGTTTCATTTTTAAACTTATAAGTATTAATGTGTGACAGCTAATTTTTAGCTGTTTTTTATTGATAAATTATTTTTTATTTGATATAATTTGTATAGTAAAGAGGGTGTTTAAATTGAATAAGAAAGGTTTTGCTGTATCAGGGATTATTTATTCATTATTAATTTTATTTTTATTGTTACTATTCGGTATTTTAAGTATTATGGGTGCTAGAAAAATGATTTTAGATAAACTTAAAAATGAAGTAATGGAAGAATTGAATGGCGAGAATAGTGATACAAATAAACAATACGCGGATAATAGTGGGGCCAATATGCCTGAATTATTAGATAATATGGTACCGATTAAATATGAAAATAATAATTGGGTAGTAGCAGATGTATTGCAAGAATGGTATGATTATGATGCAAAAGAATGGGCCAATGCAGTTGTTTTGAATACAACAAAAAACGTAGGTGAAGTAGTAACTGAAGATGATATAGATTTATGGTATGTATGGATACCAAGATATAAATATCAATTATTTAACGCTGATAATGGAAGTGTAAACGAACAAGAAATTCAAATACAATTTGAAAGTGGGACTTCTTTAACAGGAACAGTAAGTTGTACTGATAATATAAGCGGAACTGATGGAACAACTTCAAGTGAAACTTGTACAAATGCAACAAATGGCAATTGGTATACACATCCAGCATTTACTTTAGGAACGCAAGAATTAACTGGATTTTGGGTAGGAAAATTTGAGGTAAGTGGAAGTACAAGCAAGATAACAATAAAACCAAATGTAACAAGTTTAAGAAGTCAAACAGTATCGTCATTTTTCACAGCAATTCAAAATATAAATACAAGTTATAGTTTAAACGGCGATAGCCATATGATGAAAAATATGGAATGGGGGGCAGTAGCATACCTATCCCATAGTAAATATGGAATAAATGAAGAAGTATATATAAATAATAATAGTAATTTTGTAACAGGATGTGGAGCAACTGCTGGAAGCTCATCATCAAGTAGTTGTAATGCATATAATACAACGACAGGAATGTTAGCAAGTACAACTGGAAATATCTATGGCGTATATGATATGAGTGGAGGAGCTTGGGAGTATGTAATGGGCAATATGGTAAATAGTAGTGGAAATTTTTATTCAGCTAGTGCAGGGTTTAGTACCCCACCAGATTCAAAATATTACGATAGTTATACCTATGGGACATCTTGGACTACTCATGGACGAGGAAAACTAGGAGATGCAACAAAAGAAATATTAAAGACTTTTGGAAATGAATATGGTGGATGGTATAGTGATAACGCGAACTTTCCGTACTCTAGTACTTCCTGGTTCATTCGGGGCGGCTACTTCATCTATGGTTCGAATGCCGGTTTGTTCCACTTCTACTACGGCGCAGGTGGTGGTTATTCCACCTATTCCGCCCGTGCAGTTTTATGTGAATAGTTGATAAAAATATCAATAAATGATATAATTTATCTATGAAATATGTAGTTAATGATATTGAATATGAAGTGATAATAGAAAAAAAGAATAATAAAAATACTTATATTAGAATAAGAGATAATAAAATATATATAACAACTAATTATTTTGTAAGTAAAAGTTATATTAAAAATTTATTAGATAAAAATTATGATGTTATAAAAAAAATGATTGAAAAGAATAATCAAAGATTAGAAAGAAGTAATAAGTTTTATTATTTAAATAAAGAGTATGACATTATATTTGTTAATTATTGTGATATTGAAATAAACGATAATAAAATATTTGTTAAAAGTGAAGATTATTTAAATAAATGGTTAAAGAAGAATACTGAAATAATATTTAAAGAAAGATTAGATTATATATATAATTTGTTTGAAGAAAATATTCCTTATCCTAAGTTAAAAATAAGAAAAATGAAAACTAGATGGGGTGTTTGTAATAAAAATAATAGTATTACTTTAAATAGTGAATTAATTAAATATGGATATGAGCAAATTGATTATGTAATTATTCATGAATTAAGTCATTTTATTCATTTTGATCATTCGAAAGATTTTTGGAATTTAGTTAATAAATATTGTAAAAATTATAAAGAAATAAGGAAATCATTAAAATGACAATTTTAGATATTTTAATGTGTTATTATTATTTAGGTGAATAAAAATGAATGTTAAAATATTTGATGAAGGACATGAAAAAGATTTAGAAGATAGTGTTAACGAATTTATTAAAGATAAAGAAATTATTGATATTAAATATCAAGTGGCTATTAGTATAGTAGGAGAAGAACAATTATATTGTTTTTCAGCGATGATAGTATATAGAAAATAATGAGGTGAAGCAGTGAAAGATTTTGATAAAATAAATCCAATATTTTATATAAGTGAAGATAATAAAAATATTATCAAAAACATTGAAAAAAATTTATCTTTAATAAAAATAGAAAATAGTATAAAAAAAAATTTACAAATTAAGTCTAGGGTAAGGTCTATTTATTCTTCACTTGCAATTGAAGAAAATACCTTATCATTAAATTCAATTGAAAATATTATCGAAAACAAATTAGTATTAGGAAGTAGAAAAGAAATTCAAGAAGTAAAAAATGCTAATGAATTATATGAGCATATTGATGATTATAATTGGAAAAGTGAAGAAGATTTTTTAAAAGCACACACAGTGCTTATGAGATATTTTGATGATGACAATGGTTACTATCGGAATCACGGTGAAGGAACAAAGAAAGATGATGAAATAATTTATATGGCACCAAATTCTTTAGTTGTACCATCTCTTATGGAAAGTTTATTTGAATATATCAATGGTAATGATCTTCATCCAATTATACTTGCTTCTATTTTTCATTATTATTTTATAACTATTCATCCATTTAGTGATGGAAATGGAAGATTAGCAAGGTTTTGGATAACTTTAATTTTAACTGATTGGAATAAAAATTTTAAATATATTCCAATCGAAGAAGAAATTTATATAAATCAAGAAGAATATTATAATTCTATTGCTCAATGTCATATTAATGGAAATGCTAATATATTTATTAGTTTTATGTTGAAAATTATTAATTCTTCATTAGAAAAAACTACCCAGAAAACTACCCAGAAATTAAATAAAAATCAAATTAAAATATTAGAGTATATAAATGAAAATCCTAGTATTACTAGAAATGAATTAGCTAAAAAACTAAATATTACACCAGATGGAGTTAAGTACAATTTAAAAAAATTAATCGATAATAATTTTATAGAAAGAATCGGTTCAGATAATGGTGGTTACTGGAACATAAGGAAGTGATTATATTGAAAAAAAACAGCTTTGTTGAAGGAGCATTAATATCAACTATTGGAATAGTTTTATGTAAAGTATTAGGTATAATTTATGTTATTCCTTTTAGAGCAATAATAGGAACACAGGGTGCTATTTTATATAGTTATGCTTATACAATTTATTCAGTTTTCGCATCATTATCATCAACGGGAATACCTAGTGCGATGGCTAAAACTGTTAGTGAATATAACACTTTAGGTTACTATGATGCACAGGAAAGAGCATACAAAATAGGCAAATATTTAATAGTTATTTTAGGATTAATAAGTTTTATCATTTTATTTGTTTTCGCACCACAAATATCTTATTTAATAATAGGAGATATCGAAGGCGGTAATAGTATAGAAGATATAACGTTTGTAATTAGAGTTATATCAACTGCTTTATTATTTATACCTATTTTAAGCGTAAGCAAGGGTTATGTTCAAGGACATAGAATGATGGTTGTTCCTGCTATAGCAAATGTAATTGAACAGTTAGTAAGAGTAATAGTGATTGTAGGTGGTAGCTATTTAACTTTAAAAGTATTTCATTTATCAATTGCTACAACAGTTGGTGTTGCAACCTTTGGAGCAACAGCAGGTGCTTTAACAGCGTATCTATATGTAATCAATAAAATAAATAAAAATAGAGAAATATTAAAAAGAGATGAATTACCAAAAAAAGAAGAAAGAAAATTAACTAATAAAATAATTTTTAAGAGAATAGTTTTATATTCTTTACCATTTATCTTAATTGAATTAATAAGATCAGTATATAATACAGTTGATGTATTTACAATTGTAAGAGGATTAGTTCCATTAGGATATGATATTAATACAGCAGAAAATGTTTTAAGTATTGTAACTACTTGGGGATCTAAATTAAATATGATTATTTTAGCGGTTACTTTTGGTTTAACAGTTAGTATAATACCTAATATTGTAAGAAGTGCAACATTGAAAAATTATAATGATGTATCGTTAAAAATAAATCAAACATTAAAAATGATTTTATTTATTTCTTTACCGATGACTTTAGGATTATGTTTTTTATCTAGTAGTGTTTGGACAATATTTTATGGTTATGATAGTTTAAGTGTAAAAGTATTTAGTTTCTTTATTTTACAAACTATAATTAACTCGTTTTTCTATATTTTAGTCGATACGACTAATGCATTAAATAATCCTAAGTTAGCGTTAGGCACATTATTAGGTAGTTTTATTTTAAAAGCAATATTAAATATTCCATCTATGTATTTTGTGAAGTTTATTGGCTTTGAAGCATATTATGGAACTATATTAACTACAATGGTTGTTCAATTATTAGCAGTTATCTATTTATTATATAAATTAAGAAAAATATATAGTTTAAGTTATAAAAGTAGTTTAGAGCCAAGTATAAAAATTATATTAATAAATGGGATAATGATGTTATCTTTAATGATAATAAGGTTATTTTTGGGAAGTTTTCCAACAACGAGATTATGGTCATTTGTTGAAATTGTTATATATGCTAGTATCGGAGCAATAATATATTTTTATTTATCATACAAAAATAATTTATTTAATGTAGTATTTGGTGATAAATTTGTAAATAAAATAATTAATAGATTTAAGAAGGGAAGAGATTTATGAAAAAAATATTAGTAATTTTATTAGTCTTATTAGTAACTGGGTGTGGTACTAAGCAAAATTTTAATTTTGTTATTAATGATGATAAATCAATTGATATCTCGATGTTAGTATCTTATGATAATGAATTTATTGATGCATTTTTAAATGAAAAAAATAATACTGATAAAACTTATTCTGATGATGAAAGGTGGAAAGCTTTAGAAGAAGAATTGGGAATTTCAGAGCTTGAATCATACTATACTTATGAAAGATATGAAGAAGGAGATTACAAAGGATTTAAGTTTATTACAAAAATAGATAATATAGAAAATGTAACGGGTGATGATGCTAATTTTGAAATTGCCGATACATATAGTATATTAGATTTTAAAATATTTAAAAAAGAAGAAAATACCTATATAGCTAATTTTAAATATTCAGGTATAAATATAAGGGATGATTTCGAAAATGATACTAAATTTATTGTAACATTACCAGTTGTACCTAATAGTAGCAATGCAACTAGTATATCTGAGGATAAAAAAACTTTGACTTGGAATCTTGTAACACCAGATGATGGTGAAATAAAATTTAGTTTTGATTTTGAAAATGAAAAAACAGTAGTTGAAGAAAAAAACAACAATATGTTATTAATTGGTGTTGGTGTTGCAGTAGTTGCTGTAATTGTTACTGTAGTTATTGTTTTGAAATTTAGAAAAAAAGAAGAATTTTAATAAAAGTTAAACACTTTTATTTTTCTTTACAAATAATTTAAAACGTGTTATAATTACACAGTTGATTAGGGAGTTGATTCTATGGAGAAAATAAGAAATATTGCAATTATTGCTCATGTTGATCATGGAAAAACAACATTAGTAGATAAATTGTTAGAAATGTCAGGAACTTTTAGAGAAAATGAAAATACATATTCTATGGATTCTAATGATATTGAAAAAGAAAGAGGAATTACTATTTTAGCTAAAACTACGGCTATAAATTATGATGGTTATAGAATAAATATATTAGATACACCTGGACACGCTGATTTTGGCGGTGAAGTAGAAAGAATTATGAATATGGTTGATGGTGTTTTATTAGTAGTTGATGCTTATGAAGGAACTATGCCACAAACTAGATTTGTTTTAAAGAAAGCCTTAGAAGCAGGAGTAACGCCAATAGTTGTAGTTAATAAAATAGATAAACCTACTGCTCGTCCTAAAGAAGTAATTGATGAGGTATTAGATTTATTTATTGATTTAGGTGCAGATATAGATCAATTGGATTTTCCAATAATTTATGCATCTGCTATTAATGGTACATCTAGTATTCATCCAGAAATTGAAACACAAGAACACACTATGCAACCAATATTAGAAGCGATTGTAAATTATATACCTGCACCTAATGTCGATTTAGAAGGTGGATTTCAGTTTCAACCAGCCTTATTAGATTATAATGATTTTGTTGGGAGAATTGGTATTGGTAGAGTTAAAAGAGGTAAAGCAAAAGTAAATGAATTAGTTTCTTGTGTAAGAAGAGATGGAACAATTAAACAATTTAGAATTCAAAAAATGTATGGATATTTAGGATTAAAAAGAATTGAAATAAATGAAGCTAAAGCCGGTGAAATAGTTGCGATAGCAGGATTACCTGATATTGAAGTTGGTGAAACTGTATGTACGCAAGGTAAAGAAGATGCTTTGCCTTTACTTAGAATAGATGAACCAACATTACAGATGACATTTGGGGTTAATACTAGTCCATTTTGTGGAAGAGAGGGAAAATTATTAACTGCTAGAAAAATAGAAGAAAGATTATATAAAGAGACTGAAAGAGATGTATCTTTAAAAGTAGAACCTAATGATAGTGAATCATTTATAGTATCTGGTAGAGGAGAACTTCATTTATCTATTTTAATTGAAAATATGCGAAGAGAAGGTTTTGAACTTCAAGTATCTAAACCACAAGTAATTATTAAAGAAATAGACGGAATTAAATGTGAACCTTTTGAAGATGTTTTAGTTGAAGTACCAGAAGAATATGTTGGTCCAGTAATAGAAGCATTAGGAAATCGTGATGGGGAAATGGTTAATATGACAAGTCATGATAATCAAGTAAGATTAAGTTATATTGTTCCTTCACGAGGATTAATTGGTTTTATGACGGAATTTATGACGATGACTAAAGGTTACGGTATTATTAATCATACATTTAAAGAATATCGTAAATTAGCAGGATCTAAAGTAGGGCAAAGAAAACAAGGTGTATTGGTTTCTATGGAAAATGGTAAAGCAACTGCTTATGCTTTAGGACAATTAGAAGATAGAGGAGTTATGTTTATTGAACCAGGTGCTGAAGTATATGAAGGTATGATAGTAGGTGAAAATAATCATGATAATGATTTAGCGGTAAATGTTGTAAAAGGTAAAAAATTAACTAATACTAGAGCAAGTGGTAGTGATCATACAGTTGTTTTAAAAAGACCAAGATTGTTAAGTTTAGAAGTATGTTTAGATTACATTAACAATGATGAGTTAGTTGAAGTGACACCAATAAGTTATAGGTTAAGAAAAAAAATTTTAAATACTGAATTAAGAAAAAAACAAGATAGTAAAAAAGCCGATTAAATTCGACTTTTTTATTGGAAAAAAGTAGGACCAATTGTATTATTTTTTTCTGTTTTTGTTTCGGGACTATTAATTTGAGAAGCAGGGTTTTCAATTATATTATTCTGAGGAACATCAACTTTTTTAAATTCATTCATAACCCTAAACATAGTTTTAGCATTATTAATAACAGGCCCTGCTTGTTTAATAATGGGAATTGCTTGATTAACAACATTTAAAGTTTTTTGTGTTCCGCTTAAAATAGAACTCCATTTGATACCCCCAAATAATGATTTTAATCCTCCAGCCTTAGGTATTTGAGAAAAAGAAGCGTAAGGAAAATTATAATATGGATAAAAATTCATGATTTTCCTCCTTTCAAAATATTATATGAATTTTACAAAAAAAGTTTTACTTTTTAGAAAAATATGGTATAATCATAATAGTGTAAGAATAACAAAAGGGAATGCGTGGTGATACTATTGAATAAACCAGTATATTTAATGCCATTTATATATGTTTACAAAATGGTGCGTTTTTTGTTTGTTTTTTTGATTAAATTAATAAAATATATAAATGTTGGATTTTTTATTACATTATTTATTTTTATAGATATTGTTATGTCAACTTTACTATATTTTATAAAAATGATGAGTTATATATTTTTATATTTATCATATTTTTGGTATAAATTTTTGAAATATTTATTTATTGGCTTTATTGTTTTATCAAGATTTGTTTATTTATTCATAAAATATGTAGTATTTGGTTTTGTTTTTCCATTTGTAATAATTGTAAGAGGCTTTATCAAATTAAATGATATTAATAACAAAATGCTTCAAAAACAACAAATGGAGCAAGAAAAAAAAGCACTTGCTAGAGAAAGAAATAGACAAATTGATGAAGAAAATAAGAAAAGATTAGCAGAAAATAGAAAGAAAGAAAAAGAAAAAATTGCTAAGAAAAAAGAAGAATTAAAAGAAAAAAGAAAAGCAGACATTTATATCAACGAAAATGTTGTAATAGAGAAAAAGAAATTGTCTGATTATATTAATTCGCTTTTTATAGCAATAGGGAATTTACCTAAAAAAATTAAAGAATCTATTTCAAACAATCGATTTGTAAAAGATGTGAAAAATAAAAACGATATTAATAGAGAAGCACTTTTATTAGATTTTGAAGGCGCCGATGCCGAAAAAAGTGAAGAAAAAGTTATGTATAAATATGTAGCAAAGGATCCAGATGGCAAAATAATAAAAGGATACTTTCCTGCTTATTCAAAAGTAGAAGTACATTCATTTTTATTAAGTGAAGGTAATGAAGTTTATAGTATTGAAACTAATAAATGGATTCAAAGAATATATGGTAATGGCACATCTACTAATCATAAAAGAATAAAGACACGAGATTTGATTTTCTTCTGTACTCAATTATCTACTTATATAAAAGCAGGTATTCCATTAGTAGAAGCCTTAAAAATATTATCTCACCAATTTAAAAAAAGTTCATATGTTAGAATATTTAGAATGATGATATATGATTTAACAATGGGTGATAACTTTTCTACAGCAATGGATAAGCAAGGAGAAGCATTTCCAAGATTATTTATAAATATGGTTAAAGCATCTGAAATGACTGGTGAATTGCCTGAGGTATTAGATGATATGGCAAATTATTTTACAGAATCAGATAAAACAAGAAAACAGATGATTACCGCTATGACATATCCTGCAATTATATTTGTTTTTGCAATTGCAGCAGTAGTATTTATAATGGTATGGGTTGTTCCACAATTTGTTGAAATCTATGAAGGAATAGATGGTGCAAAGATACCGGATATAACTTTATTTGTTATGTCGTTAAGTAGTTTTTTACAAAAATATTATTTATATTTAATAATTGGAATTTGTTTATTTATTATAATATTTGTTTACTTATATAAAAATGTTAAAGCATTTAAAACTACAATACAATGGTTTTTAATGCATATGCCTATTTTTGGTAATGTTATTATATATAATGAAGTTACCATGTTTACTAAGACGTTTGCATCGCTTTTAGCGCATAATGTATTTATTACTGATAGTATGGAAATACTAAATAAGATAACTAATAATGAAATATATAAAATGTTGATTCTTGATACGATAACTAATTTAGCTAAAGGAGAAAAAATTTCCCTAGCATTTAAAGATCATTGGGCATTTCCGATACCTGCTTATGAGATGATAATAACAGGTGAAAGAACTGGTCAATTAGCGGAAATGATGAGTAAAGTGTCTAGTTATTATCAAGAATTACATAGGAATGCAGTTACTAGAATTAAAACATTTATAGAACCAGCCTTAATTTTATTTTTAACATTTACAGTTGGAGGAATAGTGTTATCAATAGTAATTCCAATGTTTAGTGTCTATGGTACTTTACAAATGTAGGGGGATATTTATGGAAATAAGTTTTATAATTGGATTATTTATATTAGGAACCATATTTGGTTCCTTCTATAATGTTGTAGCATATAGATTACCAAAAGGAGAATCAATTGTTTATCCAAGTAGTCATTGCCCAAATTGTAATCATGTGTTAAATTGGTTTGAATTAATACCTATATTATCTTACATATTTCAAAAAGGTAAATGTTTTAATTGTAAGTGTAAAATATCTATATTTTATCCAATATCAGAAATAATTTGTGGATTATTATTTGTTATTTGTTATTTATCATTTGGTATTTCTCTAGATTTAATAATTGCTTTAACTTTTACTTCATTATTGATAATAGTTATATTAAGCGATTATTATTACATGATTATTGAAGATAGTGTTTTAATTATATTTGGAGTTCTCTTAATAATTGAAATTTATTTTATATATGGATTTGATATTCTTTTAAGTTCTTTATTAAGTGCCTTAATCTCTTTTGTAGTAATGTTGCTATTAAAATTGTTTGGCGATTTTATATTTAAAAGAGAATCAATGGGTGGTGGCGATATTAAATTGATGGCTATATTTGGTTTAATAATCGGTTGGAAATTAGCAATTATTTCAATATTTTTATCTGCTTTTATTGCTTTACCTGTTTCTATTTTTATATTGAAAACTAATAAAAATCATGAAATACCTTATGGACCATTTTTAAGTATAGCTGCACTAATATTATATTATAGTCATATTAATTTTGATGTTATTTTATCGATAATAACATCAATTGAAATTTTTTGAGAGGGGTGGAAGTAAATGGAAATGGATGCTAAAGATTTTTTTGAAAATTTAGATTTTAATGATATGGCATATTTTTATCATATAACTGGTAAGGGGAATGGAAATAATATAATGGAAAATGGTTTATTTATGGAAGATTCTAAATTATCGAGCACTTTAAATCAGTTGTATTTAGATAATTTAGATGATGTTGATAAATTTATCATTAGAAGAGGCAATCAATTTGTAAAAAATAATGATGAAATGGTTATTATCGGATGTTATAAAGAAGATATACCTTATTTAGTGAAAAAAGAAAGTGATTATTATATTATTTCATCAGAAAATATAATCGGTTATATTGAAATAGATGAAAATAATCCTTCTCATACTATTTTATTGAATCCTTATTACATAGATAATTTTTATAATATAAGATAAATCTTTCTATTAAAAAATATTAAATATTTATTTACTATTTATTTTGAATTTGGTATAATTATTAAAGATGAATGGTAAAACGATATAACATGTTAATGATATTAAATTTCTAGAATAATTATAAAATAGAAAGGAATCAATATTAATTGATTAGGTGTGATTAAATGAAAAAAAAGTATTTTGTTTTATTAATTTTAGCGATTAGTATAGCAGTATGTTATGTAAAGATTAATGCTGCAACGGATATTACGAGTTTGCCTTCAGGTTCTGGTAGTAATACTGATAAGTATAATTATTGGACAAATTTTGCAACTTCAGATGGTCCAAAATATATTAGGGGTATGAGAGTTACATTATTAAAAACAGATGGTACCCAAGTTGGTCATTCGTCTAATATAATAGCATATAACGAACATTATAATATATTAGGCAGTAGTGATAATTATGTTGTATTAGGGACAGGATGTAGTAAAGTTCAATATATAATGGGAACATCTGGGTGTAATGTTTATAATAAATTAACTAAATCTGGTGATGGCAATCCATGGGAAAGTTTTAAGGGTTATATTTATACTGCCGAAAGTTTAAGTAGTTTATTTTCACCTTTTAATGTTTCATTACAATCATATATTGAAAATTGGGATTTGGATAGAATATGGGAATGGGCTGATACGGATAAATTGGATATAAATGATTCAAGAATCGTTAGTTTGTATTCAACATTATTTGGATTATCTGCAGATGATTTAAAAAATATTGCTGAATCTGTTAATCCATCTTCTAATTCTGATGATGCTTTGTTTAATAATTTGTGGATTACTGTTGAGCCTATTACGATGTTGACTTTTGATGGCAAAATGTATCTTGGAACAAGTTATGAATTAGGATTTTTAGGGTATGTAAACTGGAAACCAGTAAATTCAGCAATGGGTAGAGTTTTACCTTGTGCTGCTTTAACCACTGGTGATATAATTACAAGATATAAAAATGTTCCAGGAGCATCAAGTACTAGTTATTTTAATGGAAATTTGAATATTGTTGATTTAAGTGAATCTGCTTCTTATAGCGGTGGCGTTTCGCTTCAAAATGTGTGTGCTAAAACTAGTGGTGGTAAAAGTAGTGATATTTTAGCAGAACAATATGTTACTGGCAATAAAGGTGCAGGAATAGGTTTAGTGTATTTTAAAGATACTGTTAAATTAAGTCTGACATGTGAAGAAGTAAATAGTGGTATTAGTAATTACTCTAGTTTTATGAGTAAATTAGAATCTACCTATAGAAGAAGTGGTTTAAATGGTATTTATGCATTACCAGAGGTTGCCAATGGTATAAAATATACTGTTAATGGTAAGACAAATGTTGCTGATAAAGTATGGTACATAAATGAATGTACATGTTATGGTGTTTATGATGCATATAAAAACTCTAATAATATTGAATTATATAATTTAGTAAAAAATCAGATTAAAAGTGTATTTGTACAGAAACAAAGTTTCTTTGTTTCATTTGTTGAGTCTGTAAAAGAACAAGTCAATAAAATTTCGGAAACGAATCCATCGTCTGTTGGTGTAGTTACGCAATGGGATTATATAAAATATGAAAATCTAAATTGTGGTTTTGCAACAGCAACCTGCGAAAGTGTTGATTTTAATAAATTAGATGAGGAAAGTACTTTAGGATATTATGGATGTTATTCAAAATGTCGTTCTCAAGAAGGATGGGGAAATACTTGGCGTTTTTATAATTGTCTTTATAATTGTACTTCGGATAATGAACAAACCAACGAGAAAAACAAAATAATAAGATCTTGTCAGAAATTACCTTTATACCCTTCAACGTCATTTACTGATGAATATTTAGATAAAAATAAAGAATTATATAAGCAATGTTTTGAATTGTATAATTCACAATTCGGAACAAATTGGACAATTTCTAGTTATCAATCTGCCGGTTGTATAACTCAAGATGAAAAGGTTGATATTAAGAAAAAATATAATTGTACACCAAGTTATAATGTGGGAACATGTATCAATCAAGAAAATGTTTTTTACACTGATACATCACAGGAATTAAATGAAGAAGATTATTGGAAATATTGTGTTTTTTCAGATGAAAATGCTATGTATACAATAAATGAACATAAATGGTCTGATAAGAATCAACCATTAACATATTATGATGAAAATATTACTTCAGATTATTGTGAAGTTTATTGTATAGAAAACTTAACTGGAGCATTTAATTCTAATACAATTAAAGTAAAAGCAGGTCAACATTTTGTATGGAATGGACATAGTGTTAGTGGTAGTAGAACATGTAAAACTAAATCAATTGAATGGAATAAATTCACTACTGATTTAAAAAATAAAAATAATGAAATAGAAAAAGCATTTAATACATATTTAGTTGCTAGAGATCAGCAAGCTAGTGTGAAACAATATACTGTAAAGAATGGTTGCAGCGAATGTGTATCTTGGTATCCAACACATCCATGTGCTGATGGTAAGGGTACTTGTGGTGGAGGATGTCGTAGGCATAGATACTGGGATGAAACATGTATTAAATGGGATTCTGCTACTTATGGAAGTGGAGCGACATATGCACATGGTTCTGCAGGTAGTGCTTGTTCTTGTAGTGGTTATCCTAGTGATGACAGGTTTGGTAGAGATTCAAAGTATCAAACTTGGGATAATATGAAAGACGATGCTAAATATATATATGATCAAATGAAGAAATGTTATAATGAAGATAATGGAGCAACTTGGATAAGTTCAATGTCAACTGCAGATGGTGAAGGCTCATCGTGGGATCAATGGTTATATATTGTCGAACCTAGTGCAATAGTTAAATATAATTATACAATTAATGGTTCTACTGGATTATATAGTGTTAATGAAGAAATGGATAAAAAAATCGAATATACAGAAAAAGTGAATAAAAATGATTGCCAAACTGTAAGTGGTGGTATTGAAGTACTTACAAGTTGTAATACAAGTACAAATAAATGTACGAGACAAATGTTAGGTATAAAAAAATGTACAAAAGTTGAAATGACCAAAGGTGCTAATATTGATTTTAATATTCCTGCTGGTATATATGAATATATTAATAAAGACGATAATATATCATTTAATGCATCACAACTAGAAACATTAAAATCACAATATATTTCACAAGGAAAAACTTTTAATTACATTTATTTAGGATATAGTAATTTTCCAGTAGAATATAAAACCCCAGATGGTATTTATGGTCAAGAATATGGTAATGGTGAATTGTCAATTACATATAGTAATTTAGGTTACAAAGTTCCAAATAAATCAACTGCTGTTGATAGCATATTAGATGCGATAGATAAAGAAAAGTATGGTAATTGGCAATGTCAATTTGAGGTTTTTTCAGAATTAATACCTGAAGATGATCCAGATAATCCAAATGATCCAGATAATCCAGATAATCCAAATGATCCTAATAATCCTAATAAAGGTGATATTAATTTAATATATAGACCAATAGATTTATATGATCCATTCCCTGATATAGATGCTAGTGGTAGAGAAACAGGTTCAAATTGGTGTTATGGATTAGGTGATAGAACAAATTGCTCAAATACTAATCCTGTAGTTGATGAATTTATATTAAATAATCGTGATGTAGAAGGACACGAAATTTATTCTGAAGAACCAATGTATACATTTATCTTAACGCCTTCGATTATTAAAGAAATAAGAAATTATAATGATGAAAATTCTTATGCTGAATATTATGGAAGTTATAGTGGAAAAACATATGATTTTAAATGTAATACAGGAACTGGTAAAACTTGTATAAGCGATTATTTATCTTATTTAATAGATATAACAGGTGCTAAAAATCAACCTGGAGTATGCGTAGATGATAGATATAGATCATATAATGATCCAAATAATTTTGATAATTGTAGGTATTAAAATAAAAAAACTAATATTACAAAATTGTCATGTAAAATATTAGTTTTTTTTGATATAATTAGTTTGTTGTGATAAAATAATAAAGAGGTAATTACTATGGAACATAATTATAAAGGATTAAGTAGTAAAGAAGTAAATATAAGAATAAAAAAGGGATTAACTAACAAAAATAAAGTTGTCCCTACCAAAAGTATATTAAAAATAATTACTGATAATATATTTACTTTGTTTAATTTATTAAATTTTGTTTTAGCATTATTAGTATTTTTAGTAAGTTCTTACAAAAATCTATTATTTATGGGAATTGTTATATGTAATACTTTAATAAGTATGATACAAGAAATAAGATCTAAAAGAGTAGTTGATAAATTGTCAATTATAACATCTTTAAAAACTAGTGTTATTAGAGATAATAAAATATTTACTATTGATAATGAAGATATTGTATTAGATGATATAATTATTTTAAAATCAGGAAACCAAATTGTAACAGATTGTGTTATATTAGATGGTAATATCGATGTAAATGAATCTTTTATAACTGGAGAATCAGATTTAATAAATTATAAAGAAGGAGAGTCATTAAAATCAGGAAGTTTTGTAGTTGTTGGTAAAGCGATTGCTAGAGTAGAACATGTTGGTAATGATAATTATGTCAATGTGATAAGTAAAGATGCTAAATATGTTAAACCATTAAATTCTATTTTAATGAATTCGTTGAATAAAATAATTAAATTAGTTTCAATATGTATTATTCCTTTAGGTATATTATTATTTATTAATCAGTACAATTTAGATAAAAATTTAGAAGTATCGATTGTCAATACTGTTGCGGCTTTATTAGGAATGATCCCAGAAGGATTAGTATTATTAACTAGTACCGTTTTGGCAGTTTCCGTAATAAGATTATCCAAAATTAATGTTTTAGTTCAAGAACTATATTGTATTGAAATGTTGGCTAGAGTTGATACAATTTGTTTAGATAAAACAGGTACTATTACAAGTGGTAAAATGGAAGTAGTAGATGTAATAAAGTTAAAAGATTATGATTTAAATGAAATAATGGGTAATATAGTAAATACTTTAGATATAGATAATGCTACTAGTGAGGCTTTAAATAATTATTTTAAAAAATATAATAATTATCATGTTATTAAAAAAATACCATTTTCTCCTATTAATAAATATAGTGGCGTTAAGTTTGAAGAGGGTAAGTTTTTAATTGGAGCACCTGAATTTTTAAGTGATAAAGTAATTGATGAAGTTATTCAAAATCAAGATAACAGAACTTTATTAATAACTAAAGATGATGAACCAATCGGTGTTATTATTTTAAAAGATGAAATAAGAAAAAATGCTAAAAAAATGTTAAATTATTTACAAAAACAAAATGTTGATATTAAAATTATTTCGGGAGATAATTTAAAAACAATTTCTCGTGTTATGTTAGAGGTAGGTATAAAACCTATAGGAATTGATTTATCTAAAAAAAAATTAGATGATATCGATAAATATAATGTTTTTTCTAGAGTAACGCCAGTTCAAAAAAAACAATTAATTGAAGAATTACAAAGCAAAAATCATTTTGTAGCGATGACTGGTGATGGAGTAAATGATGTTCTTGCTTTAAAGCAAGCTGATTGTAGTATTACCATTAAAGGTGGTACTGATGCTGCTAGAAATGTAAGTCAATTAATTTTATTAGATGATGATTTTAATTCTATTCCTAATATCATTAAAGAGGGGAGAAGAACAATTAATAATATTGAAAGAAGTGCTACTTTATTTTTGGCTAAGACTACTTATGCTTTTTTGTTAGTTTTAATTTTTATGATAGTAAATTTTAATTATCCTTTTCAGCCTATTCAATTAACTTTAACTAATTTCTTTACTATTGGTGTTCCATCATTTGTTTTAGCGCTTGAACCTAATGATAATTTAATTAAAGGGAATTTTTTAATCAATGTTTTTAGTAAATCTTTACCTACTTCTTTAACTATTGTTTTAAATATTTTAGTTTTGGCTATTTTAGGAAATTTTATTAACTTAACCGATAGTCAAATATCTACACTATGTGTTTTAATGACTGGTTTTACTGGATTTTTATTGTTATTTAAAATTTGTTATCCTTTAAATAAATTGCGCTTAACTTTAATTATTTTACTGATAATTGGATTTATTACAACTATAATTGGTTTTAGAGAATTTTTTTCACTAACTATTTTAAATTTTAAAATGTTTATTTTTATCTTGATTTTAATAGTCATTTCAATTATAATATTTAGTCTGATGAGTTTATTAGTTGATAAATTAATAAAAAAATTTCCTAAACTATTTAAGGAGTGATGTTATGTTTATTACATTTTTATTTGGATTAACTGTCTTATTGGGAACAGTTATAATATTATTATTTAAAAGAAAGAAAAAAATATCTGAATTATCTATCAGTATTGCTTTTAGTGTATTATTTTGTTTAATATTTTTAGAAGTAATACCTCATACATTAGAACATATTAATTATTTTGAGATGATTATATATGCTTTAATTGGTTTTATTTTATTAAAGTTATTAGATTTATTTATTCCAGATCACGAACATTCTAATCATAAAGAACACGTTTTTCATATTGGTTTAATGTCTTCAATTGCCTTAATTATTCACAATTTAATAGAAGGAATGATTTTATATTCGACATTAAATAAAAATTTTAATCTAGGTATTTTATTAGGAATAGGAATTGGATTACATAATATTCCATTAGGTATGGTAATAGGTAGTACATTAAAAGATGCAAAATATAATAAAACAAAAATAATTATGATTAGTTTTATTATTTCTTTATCTACTTTCTTTGGTGGATTTATATTATTTTTAATAGGTGAAATTAGTGAGTATTTTATAGGAATGATGTTTGCTATTACCTTAGGAATGTTAGTATATATAGTTTTTTTTGAATTGTTAGAACATTTAAAACATCAAGATAAAAATAATAATATAATAGGATTTGTAATAGGAGCTTTGATAATATGCGTAAGTTTATTCTTCCATCATCATTAAAAGATTTAGGAATATTTTTTATTATTTCAAATTTAATTAATAGTTGTATTTTACTTTATTTAACAGTAGGTTTTAAAGATTTAAGATTTTTGTTATTTGATTTAAGTTTCTTAATGTTTATTTATGCTTTTTCTTTTTTATTTAAAAAAAGAAATTTATATTTTTTAATCACATCTATAATATTAACATCTTTATGTATAATTAATTCAATGTATTATAATAATTATAGTGATTTTGCTTCAATATATTTGTTAAGTTCTCTTTATTTAGCGTTTCTTCTTCCAAGTGAAGCAGTAACAGGGGTTATTCAATTAAATGATTTTGTATTTTTGTGGCAAATAATTTTAATGATAATATTATATAAAAAAATTTCTAATAAAAAAGATATAAAATCATTTAAGCAAAATATTTTAATTTATTTTATAATTTTAGTGATATCTTTATTAACTTTTAATACTAATGATATTTACCGTTTAAAACACGATTGGAATAAGTCATATGTTGTAAGAAATATGGGAATTTATACATATCAATTAAATGATTTATTTTATATGACTTCTAAATTTATTTGTCCATATTGTGGTTATGAAGATGCTAAAGAAGAAGTAGAGCAGTTTTATAGTAATAAGAAAACAGAAACTAATGAATATACAAATATATTTAAAGATAAAAGTGTTTTATTTATTCACGCGGAAAGTATCCAAAGTATGTTTATAAATGAAACTATAACACCTAATTTATATAAATTAAAAAATGAAGGAATTTATTTTACTAATTATTATTCAGAAGAAAGCGTTGGAACTAGCAGTGATACTGAATTTACGATAACTAACTCAATATTACCGATTGCTACTGGTACAGTATTTGTTAATTATGAAAATAATGAATATAATTCAATGATAAAGTCTTTTAAGGAAAAAGGATATTATACATTTAGTATGCATGGAAATTTGTGCTCATATTGGAATCGTGATAAAATGTATAAAAAAATAGGTTATGATAGGTTTTATTGTTATGATGACTATGATTTGAGTGATAAAATAGGTTTAGGATTATCCGATAAATCGTTCTTTAATCAATCAGTCGACATTATTAACAATTTAGAATATGATAAATTTTATGGTACTTTAATTATGCTAACTAATCATACACCTTTTTATACCGAAGGAATCGAATTTGATGTTGGTGATGCTGAAGGCACTAAAATAGGTAATTATATTAAATTAGTTCATTATGCTGATGAAGCAATAGGTGAATTTATTAATAAGTTAGAAAATAAAGATGATATAATAATTGTAATTTATGGTGATCATGATGCCAAATTTACAAAAAAAGAATATGAAAAATATTTAGGCAAAAAAATAGATTTTTATGAATATGAAGAATTAACAAAAGTTCCTTTAATTATTTGGGGAGAAGATATCAAACATCAAGAAATAGATACATTAATGGGATCTATTGATGTAATGCCAACTATTGGTAATATGTTTGGCGTTGATACTAAATATGCTTTAGGCAATGATATATTTAATTTGGATGATAATATAGTAGTTTTTCCAAATGGTAATTGGGTTACTAATAAAATATATTATAATAATCAACTTGAAGATTATAAAGAATATAGTGAAGTTACAAAAGAATATATTAATGAAAAAGAAGAGTATGCTAAATCATTAATTGAAACTTCAAATAATATAATTAAGTATAATTTATTTAAATAATGAATAAATTATAGTAAAATACTTGATTAAGTAAAAATATTTTGCTATAATTTATTTACATGGGTCCATAGCCAAGTTGGTAAGGCATGGGACTGCAACTCCCCGAGCGTCGGTTCAAGTCCGGCTGGGCCCTCCAATATAAAAACAAAACTTACAAATCAATGTAAGTTTTTTAGTTGTTTTTTTACTAATGTTGGTCCTTTTTCTTCTAAATATTGTTCAATTAATTTAATATCTTCTTCACTATATTTTTTAGCTAGTTTTTTTCTTAATTTTCCTTGTTGTTGATAAGTATAATATTTTTTAGAATTATATCCTAAATCATAATATAAAAGTAACATATTTTTAAGTTGTTTTAATTCTTCTATATCATTTACTTTTACTGTTTTAAAATCTTTCTTTTCTTCACATTCAAAGCTTTCCTTTTTTAAAGAATTTAATTTTTCTTTTTCCTTAATTAATTTACTTTTTAAAAATTCTAATTCACTAACTTTTGCATTGTTATGTTTAACAAAATCATTATATATTGAATGATTTAAAATATCAGTAATTATTGCAACTGGTTCAATTGTAACTCCACAAATAATCGCTATCATTTTAAACAAATTCATTTCTCCAAAAGCAGTACTAACAGAAGTCGTATACATATTTATTCCAAATATTAAACCTAATATTAAAGGCGCTACTAATATGACAATAGTGGCACAAATTGTTGTAAATGGAATAAATCTCTTTTTAGGTAAAATTTTTATGTTGCCTAATTCTTTTATTTTATTTTCAATAGTTTCTATTACATTTTCTTGGATCAATACATCATCTAAATTATTATAATAATTAATTGGTACTTGATTTCCGTTTTCATCAAAAATTATTGCTTTACCATCGATATAAGTGTAAGAAACATTCATTTTATCAACTCCTATGCACATTATTTTATCATTAAATAAGCAATATTGCAACTAAAAATATTTATATATTGTATTGAAAGACATATTAAAATAAGTAAAGAAAATGTTTTAGAACTATAAATTTGTGATAAAATTATAATACATTAAAAAATGTTAATTAGTGTAAGAAAATAATAAATATTATAACTTTAGGAGGAATAAAAATGCAAACAAATGTAGTAGAAAAAAATAGTGATAAAATAATAACTAATATATATAATCAAATATCAAATGTAATTACTGAAAATAAAACCAAAATGGTTTATCAAATAAATAATACTTTAATTGAAACAAATTTTATGATTGGTAAAATTATTGTGGAAAATGAACAAAACGGAAATATTAGAGCAGATTATGGAAAAGATGTATTAAAAAAATTATCTAAAAAATTAACTAATAAATTTGGAACAGGATTTAGTTTATCTGGTTTATATAATATGAGACTATTTTATATTAGGTACAAAAATTTCCAACCACTGGCTGGAAATTTGAGTTGGAGTCATTATTGTTATTTAATTTATATTGAAGATGATGATGAAAGAAAATTTTATGAAAAAGAGTGCATTAATTCTAAATGGTCTAAAAGAGAATTAAAAAGACAAATTGATTCATCATTATACACATTATTATGTTGGCCTTTGCTTTTATAATAAGATATTAAGATCATATGTTTTAATAGATTTAAAAATGGATGATATGAAACTAGAATATGCAGGGCAAATGAATATGTATGTTAATTATTATAATAAAGAAATTAAAGATGAATTTGATAATGAAACAGTAGGAATTATTCTTTGTACTGGTAAAAAAGGTGTAACTATGGAATATGCTTTAGGTGGATTATCTAATAATATATTTGCTTCAACATACACATATTATATTCCAAATAAAGAAGAATTAATTAGTGAAGTTGAAAAAATATTAGAAAATAACTAAAGTAATGCTTTATTATATAATAAAAAAAGTGAAAAACTTACAATTAATGTAAGTTTTTTTCTACGTTCAATGTATCAACATTAATTGCAATATCATAATTACTTATATCATATCAATTATCTACACAAAAAAATTTTTCGTGTAATAGCAAATTTTAAAAAAATAACTTTTTTACATATAAAAAAACATTTTTAGGTGATATAATAAAAAAGGTGGTAAGAATGAATTTATATGAATACGAAAATGAATTATATAGTAAAGGTATTAAATATATAGGTGGTGTAGATGAAGTAGGACGTGGTCCTCTAATTGGACCAGTTGTTGCTAGTTGTGTTGTACTTCCTAAAGATTTTATATTAGAAGGATTAACTGATTCAAAAAAATTATCTGAGAAAAAAAGAAATTTATTTTATGATTATATAATTAATCATTGTGTAGCATATGGTATAGGTATTGTATCACCTGAAGAAATAGATGAAATAAATATTTATGAAGCAAGTAGGAAAGCAATGATAATAGCTATAAATAAGGTGAGAGAACAAATTAATTTGGAACACGTTTTAATTGATGCTATGCCAATTAATTTAGATATTCCAACTACTAGTATTATTAAAGGTGACGCTAAAAGTATTTCTATTGCTGCTGCAAGTGTTGTAGCTAAGGTAACTCGTGATAGTATGATGTATGAATTAGATGAAAAATATCCTATGTATGGTTTTGCTTCCCATAAAGGATATCCCACTAAAAAGCATATCGAAGCGATTCATAAATATGGATTAATTGATGGATATAGAAAATCTTATGGTCCAGTTAAGGAGGTATTAAATGTTAATAATTAGTCATAAAGCCGATCCAGATGGTGCAACTCCTATTATATTATCTAAATTAGTATTTGATAATTTTGAATATATTTTAGCCGATATAGATGAAGTTGATAAATATGTAATGGATAATATAGATAAAGAAATAATTATAGTTGATTTAAATATAAGTGAAGAAACAGCAGATTATATTTTAAATAACAATAAAAATGTTTTGGTATTTGATCATCATTTAAGTAATATCAATATGAATAAATATCCGTTTATAAAAGTGGTTGATATTGATGGTATTAAGCAATCGGGAACAACTTTATATTATAAATATCTATTAGAAAAATATAATAATGAATTATTAAATAAAGATGTAACTAAAAAATTAGTTGAACATGTAAGAACAATGGATACTTATGATTTCAGTATTACTAGTAAAGAAGAAGCAAGTAATATTGTAATATTATTTAAAATATATGGTCGAGAATTATTTATCGATAAATTTTATAATGTAATTATAAATAATAAAGAATTATATAGTAGGGAAGATTTGAATTTAATTGAATTAGAAAAATTAAGAATAAAAAGATATGTTGAAGAAAAAGAAATAATTGAAATATTTTTAGATAATAAAAAAGTAGGTGTTGTTTTTGCTGAGCGAAATATAAGTGAATTAGGTAATTATTTAATCAATAAATATGATTATTTAGATTATGTAATTTTAATTAATGTCGATAAAAGTATTAGTTATCGTGGTAATAACAAGGTTGATTTAAGCGTAATAGCAAAACAACATAATGGTGGTGGACATTTTAATGCATCAGGTAGTCCAATACCTACTGATTTGAAAGAAAAAATAATTAAAGAAATATTTAAAAATGCTATTATAAAGGATGATAATAATGATTGAAATAAAAAAAGTAATTAACGAACAAATGGCTAAAGAATGTGATGAATTACTAACTAAATTAATTCAATCAGAAAGAAATTTTGATAAAAACATTAAAGAAGATTTTGTTGTTTTAAATAACTATATAAATTTATATAATAAAAAAAATAATGTTTTATTTATAACATATGAAGATGGAAAAGCAGTTGGATTTATTTATGGATATTTAAAATATGAAGCAAGCAATTTTGTTTTTAATAGTGTAGCTAAAATTGATGCATTATATGTAATAGATGATTATCGTAACAAAGGAATAGGAAAAAATTTAATAAATAAATTTTATGAATGGTGTAAAGATAATAATATAAAGATAGTAGAAATATCTGTTTTTAAAAATAATATTAGTGCTTATAATTTATATAAAAAAATAGGATATGAAGTAGAAGAATATAAAATGAAAAAGGAGTTATAGATGAAAATAGATAAAGTTAAAGTGGGATATTTAGAAACAAATTGTTATATTGTAAGTATTGAAAATGAGTGTTTAATAATTGATCCGGGTGATGAAATAGATAAAATAATAAATAAAATTGGTAATTTAAAACCAGTTGGAATTATTATTACTCATTATCATTTTGATCATATTGGTGCTTTAAATGAATTAATAAAAAAATACAATATAAAAGTCTACGATTATAAATTAGATGAAAATGAATATAGTATAAATAATTTTAAGTTTAAAGTTATTCATACTAAAGGCCATGATAATACTTGTATAACAATTTATTTTGAAAAAGAAAAAATAATGTTTGTTGGTGATTTTATATTTAAAGATTCAATAGGAAGAGTTGACTTAGATAATAGTGATGAATTTGACATGTTTAAGTCAATTAATAAAATAAAAAAATATCCAAATGATATAACATTATATCCGGGGCATGGTGAAATAACTAATTTAGGATATGAAAAAGAAAATAACATTTATTTTAAGAATGTATAATGATTGTGCAAAGTAGAGTATAAAAAATGTGCAGTATTTTAAAAATATTGTGCATTTTTGCGTTTACAAGTAACCATTTATATGTTATTATTAGTTTAGGTGATAAAGATGAATCCAATGAAAGTTAAAGAATTACCAATCGAATATAATATAGATAAAGAACTTTTAAATTTAATAGCTGAAGCAAATTATAAATACGGTGAATATAAGTCATATTTAAGAAATGTTGAATTTGATTCAAAATATTTTTTAGATTCTATTATATTAAGTGAAAGTTTAAAATCTACACAAATAGAAGGGACACAAATTTCACAAGATGAAATGTATTATTTAAAGTACATGCCTAAAACAGATGATAATTTGGAAATACAAAATTTAAAAAAAGTTATAGAGTATGCAAAAGATTATTTAGTTGAAAATAACGATATAAATATTCATTTTGTTAATGCTATCCATAAAATTTTATTAGATAGTGTAAGAGGAAATGAAAAAGAACCAGGCAAGATAAGAACTATTCAAAATTGGATTGGACCAACAGGTTGTAGTATCAATGAAGCAATTTTTGTACCGCCAATTCCAGAAGATGTTCCAATTCTACTTAATAATTTGTTTAAATACATGAATAATAATTTTATAGATCCTATTTTTATTAATCTTGCAATATCACATTATCAATTTGAAACTATTCATGCATATCGAGATGGAAATGGAAGATTAGGTCGTGCTTTGATATCTATTCAATTAGCTAAATTAACTGAAGATGAGCCTATTCTTTTCTTGTCAGAAGTTTTAGAATTATATAAACCTAGCTATCATAAATTTTTAAATGAAAGTAGAAAAGGTAATATTGTTGGTTTTATAAAATTTTTCTTACAATGTATAATTGAACAATGTAATAATTATATTGCTAAAATAAATATGATTAACAAAATCTATAAAAAAGATATGGAGAAAATTAAGACTTTAAATAGTAATGCTGTTTATCGAATAATGCCTGCTATGATGCATCAAATTGTATTTACAAAAAAGGAAATCGAAGAAGAAACAGGAGTATCAAGAAATACAATATCCATTTTAATTGATCAATTAATTAATTTAGGTATTATAGTAAGTGATTCAACTCATGCTAAGTTAGGATATCGATATAAAGAAATATATGACGTTTTTGTTGGAAAAAATTAAAAAATGCACAATGATTGTGCAAAATGGAACTTCAAAAACATAAAAATGCGCAGTATTTTGAAAATATTGTGCATTTTTTTATTTGTTTTGATTTTTTAAACCATTTAATATATAATAATTTTGGTGATTATTATGCCTTTTGAATATATATCAATAAAGAATATAAAAAAATATAATTTAGATTATGATAAAGTAAAAATACATAATGAAAATTATATTAAAGAAGCATTAGTTAAGTATAAGGATTATTTTGATAATATGTATAAAGGAATCGATAATAATATTATTTTAGATGAAGAGCAGAGAATAGCAATATTAACCGATGAAGATTATAATTTAATTATAGCAGGAGCAGGTGCTGGTAAAACAACAACTATGGCTGCTAAAGTTAAATTTTTAGTTGATATAAAAAAAATTGATCCTAAAGATATAATATTGATTTCTTATACTAATAAAGCGGTATCTGAATTAAAGCAAAGAATTAATAAAGATTTTAAAATACCAGCTTTAGTTTGTACATTTCATAAATTTGGTGTAGAAATATTAAAAAATAATACCGATGAACATTTAAAAGTATTAACTAGTTCTTATAATTTAGTTAAAGATTATTTTGATAAAGAATTATGTAATGATAATAAAAAATTAAAAGAATTTTTAAGATTTTTTGTGTTTTATTTTGATATACCTGCTTTTGCTTTAAATTTCAATAGTTTAAATGACTATTTTAATTATAAGAAAAGAACTGATTATATAACATTAAAATCAAGATTAAATGATTATAATAAACAAGTAATCGATGATAGAACTAATAAAAGATATACTATTTTAGGGGAATTTTTAAAGTCAAATGAAGAAGTTATGATAGCTAATTTTTTATATTTAAATAATATAGATTATGAATATGAAAAACCATACCCTAAGTTAGACAAAAGTAAAACTTATTTACCGGATTTTACTATTTATCAGGGAGAAAGAGTTTTTTATTTAGAACATTATAGTTTAGATAAAAAAGGTTATAACAAATTATATGGTTATGTAAATAGTTTAAAATATAAATATCAAATTAATAATAAAAGAAAAATTCATAAATTAAATAATACAACCTTAATTGAAACTTATTCGACTAAAGATTTATTAAATGATTTAAAAGAACAATTATTAAAACATAACATTATTTTAAAACCGAAAAATGATTATGAAATATATACAAAATTAGTTGAGACATCGAAAGATGTTTATTATGCTAGATTTATTATATTTTGTTTAAAATTTATTCAAGGATTTAAAATAAAAGGATATACAAAAGAAGATTTTGCTAAATTAAAATATATTTATAGTGATGAGCGAACTAATTTGTTTTTAAACTTTGTTGAAGGGGTGTATGATTATTATCAAGAACAGTTAAAAATACATAATTATATTGATTTTGAAGATATGATAAATCAAGCATATTATAAATTAGATGATACAAAATTAAATTATAAATATGTAATTATCGATGAATATCAAGATATATCAATGCAACGATTTAATTTAACTAAAAAAATAAGTGAAGTAAGTGATGCTAAGATAATTGCTGTCGGTGATGATTTTCAAAGTATTTTTGCATTTGCTGGTAGTGATATATCTTTATTTACTGAATTTGAACAATTGATGGGCTATGCTTCTTTACTTAAAATTACTCATACTTATCGTAATAGTCAACAATTAATAAATATCGCTGGTAGATTTGTTATGACTAATAAAAAACAGTTTAAAAAGCAATTAATATCTCCAAAAAAACTTAAAAATCCAGTAATGGTAATAGCGTATGATGACACTAATAGCAAGTTGAAAAACAAAATTGCTATGTTAAATAAATGTTTAAAAGATATAGAAAACAAATATGGTAATAAGCAAAAAATATTATTTATTGGACGATATAATTTTGAAAAATATTTTTTACTTTTAAGTGAAGACTTTTATGAAATAAGTAATGATAAAATAAAATCTAAAAAATTTCCTAATTTTGATATTGATTTTTTGTCGGCACATTCTTCTAAAGGGTTAGGATATGACCAAGTAATTATATTAAATGGGGATGATGGAACTTACGGATTTCCATCACAAATAAAAGACGATCCTATTATGAAAATTATTAATGTGTCTGATAACTCTTATGTTTATGCAGAAGAAAGAAGATTATTTTATGTTGCTTTAACAAGAACTAAAAATAAAGTTTATATTTTAACACCAGTTAATAAACCATCGGATTTTATTTTAGAGATAATTAAATATGATAATGTATATTTATATAATAAAACAGGTATAAAATTATCTAAAAAACCACAAAGATGTCCAAAATGTGGATATCCTTTAGTAAAAAAATATAGTAGTTTTAAAATAAATAATTTATATGTTTGTACTAATGATAAAGAATTATGTAATTTTAAAACTAATAATTTAAAATATAAAAAAGAAATTAAAAAATGTCCAAAGTGTAATGGCTATTTAGTTGTCAAACATAGTAAAAAGAAAAATTATGATTTTATTGGCTGTACTAATTATGATAAAGGGTGTAATTATACTGAAAATATTTAATTACCATATTTTCCCACTTTTTTATCAAAATATTACCACATTTATTTTATATACTTAATTTGTCGGAGGTGATAGATGAAGATATAAAATAAAAAATATTGATGAAAGAAGGTGGTATATGAAGAAATTTATGTTATACTAAAAATAGGTGATTAATGTGTATAAGATTTGTTTAGTAGAAGATGAAATATCATTAAATAATTTAATAAAGTCCTATATGGAAAAAGAGGGATATGATGTAATCCAATTTTATAAAGGAAATGATGCTTTAGAATATATAGGCAAAGAAAAAGTAGACCTTTGGGTTTTAGATATTATGCTAGGTGATTCAATTAGTGGATATGATTTAATTAAAAAAATAAAAAGTTTAGATAAAAATGTTCCTGTAATATTCACTTCGGCACGTGATCAAGATTTGGATAAAATATTAGGTCTTGAATTAGGAAGTGATGATTATATCGCTAAACCATATTCACCAAAAGAATTAATGTTAAGAATCAACAACATACTTAAAAGAGTATATACTAATTCTAATAAAATTAAGTATGAATGTTATGAAATTGATGTTGATAAAAGAATAGTTTTACATAATGGCAAAGAAGTTAATTTAACGACCCTTGAATTTGATTTATTGTATATGTTTTTATCTAACAAAGGTAAATCATTCAGTCGAGATGATATTTTAAATATCATTTGGGGGGAAGACTATTTCGGTAGTGATCGTGTAGTTGATGATTTAATTAGAAGATTAAGAAAGAAAATGCCCAAGATAAATATTAATACTATCTATGGCTATGGTTATCGCTTAACATGATTAAAACAACACTATATAGACAATTAATTTCTTTAGCAGTTATTATATGTGGAATTATATTTATAAGTTTGGGCTTACTCCTCCCAAAACTTTTACTCCCTATCTATGAAAAAAATATATATCAATATCTAAAACAACCATTAGAATTGATTGAAAGTAATGTCGATAAAGTAGAATTTGATGATATAGCTTATTTATATGTTGTTGATGATAAAATAATAGTTTCAGAAAACTTGAAGGATATTATTAATATTGATACTAAGCAAATATTAGATAGAGTAGATAATGAATATGGCAAATTTACTTATTTAGGTAAAACATATTATTATTATAATATTAATACTGATTATATTAATAAAATTGCTATTACTAATAACGATTATTTATTGGAAATAAGGGCTGATATTATGAAAACTTTGCTTCCAGTAATAATTGGTACTTTGTTGATAACAATTGGTATTATTATATTATGGGCTAATCAAATAGTCACTAAAATATATCATCTAAAAGAAAAAGTTGATAACTTAGATAATGATGATTATGTTGATAAATACGAATATATGGTAGATGATGAATTAAGTACTTTAAATAAAGCAATCGATGATATGAAATCTACCTTAAAAAAACAAGAAGAATATAAAAATCAAATGTATCAAAATATTTCTCATGATTTTAAAACTCCACTTACTGTTATAAAATCACATATGGAAGCTATTGAGGATGGAATTATGGATCCTCAAACAGGCGGAAGTATTATTAAAGAACAAATAAATAAACTCGAAATAAAAGTACACTCCCTTTTATACTTAAATAAATTAGTATATCTCAAAGATATTGAAAAAAAAGATGAGAAAATTGATATAAAACCGGTTATTGAAAGTAGTGTTAGTAAATTTAAAATACAGCGACCTGATGTCGAATTTATTGTTAATATTTCTGGTAAAACAATTTATAATGGTACTTTAGACATGTGGGAGGCTATAATCGATAATCTATTAAATAACTTTATGAGATATGCTATAAAAGAAATAAAAATAACAATTAAAAATAATAAAATTACACTATATAATGATGGGCCACATATTGATCCTGATATCCTAAATAATATATTTACTCCTTACAAAAAAGGGATAAAAGGACAATTTGGTTTAGGTTTGTCAATTGTAAAAAAAACCCTTAATTTATTAGGGTATGAAATAAATGTTAACAATGAAAAAAAAGGTATTAGTTTTGTAATAAAATAATTACCTTTTTTATTTTGTATATTTTTACAAAAATTCTAACGCAAATTAATTAAAACTATTTTCTTTTTAAAAAAAAAATTGTATAATTATATTATAATTGGAGGGATAAAATGTTGGGTAATATTATAGGTATAGTTGAAAATGAAGTTTTATTAAAGTTGGCTATCGATATAAATAAATTTGAAAATTTAATTAATGTGCATGTAATTATGGAGGATAATAATCGAAAATTAGTAGGTGAGATAATTGATATAGAAAATAATGTTGCTCATATTAATTTGTTAGGTGAGATTATTGATAATAAATTTGTGTTTGGTGTTATTATAAAGCCTTCATTTAGTTCAGTAGTCAAATTGATATCAAAAGAAAAGATACCAATGATAATTGGTGTTGAAAATTATCGAGAAAATATAGATATTTATTTGGGGACTAGCCCTGTATATCAAGGAGTTAAAATAGGAGCAAATATTAATCAATTTTTTAGCAATCATTTTGCTATATTAGGTTCAACTGGATCTGGTAAATCTTGTGGTGTAGCAAGAATTATTCAAAATGTATTTGATAAGCAAAGATATATTCCATATCGTGCTAGTTTATTTATATTTGATGCTTATGGTGAATATCATAATGCCTTTAAGAATATAGTTAGTAATGAGATTTCATTTAAATCATATACAACTAATACACATTTTAGTGAAACAGAAGTTTTAAGAATACCGACTTGGTTATTAGGAGTTGATGATTTAGCCTTATTATTAAATGCTACATCTTCTTCACAATTACCAATTATTGAGAAAGCCTTAAAATTAGTTAATATATTTGCTAGAAATGGAGCAGATGTTGTTAAACATCAAAATGATATTATTGCTAGATCTTTATTAGATATTTTAGCAAGTGGAAATCCACCAGCACAAATTAGGGATCAAATCTTTTCTATTCTATCATTTTATAATACTCCAGAATTAAATTTGGAAACACCAATTTTTCAACCGGGATATACTAGGCCATTAAAGCAATGCTTGTTAATTGATGCATCTGGTAAGATTAGAGAAATGGAATTGTTAACGACATTTATAGAAAAATTTGTTCAAAATGATTTAGAGTTAAAATTACCTGAAGGTGATTTTATGTATGGGTTAGAAGATTTAGAAAAAGCTTTTGAATTTGCTTTAATAAGTGAAGGTATACTTAACAGTGAAAAAGTTTATAATGAATCTAATGTTTTAAAGGTAAGACTTCATTCTTTGGTAAACAGCGATTATAAAAAATATTTTGAATATGATAAATTTGTTACTAAAGAACAATATATTAAAGAATTATTAACTGCTCCTAATGGTAGAAAAGCTCAAATAATTAATTTTAATATAAATTATGTTGATGACAGATTTGCTAAAACATTAACTAAAATATATTCAAAATTATTATTTGACTATGCTAAAGCAATGGATAGAAGAGCAACTTTGCCATTTCATATAATATTAGAAGAAGCACATAGATATGTTCAAAATGATATTGATGTTGAATTATTAGGATATAATATTTTTGAAAGAATTACTAAAGAAGGAAGAAAGTATGGTGTGTTGTTAGGATTAATTTCGCAAAGACCTAGTGAATTATCTGAAACCTCTTTATCGCAATGTAATAATTTTTTAATATTTAAAATGTTGCATCCAACAGATGTCGAATATATAAGAAAGATGGTTCCTAATATTACTAATGAAATAATAAAAAGATTGAGAATTTTACAACCTGGTAATTGTATTGCATTTGGTTCGGCGTTTAAAGTTCCAGTAATGATTAAATTAGATATGCCAAATCCTGCTCCTGCTAGTAATAGTTGCGATATTAGCGGTGTATGGTTTGTTGAAAAAAAACAATAAAAAGACTATTCAAGTCTTTTTTAATTTATGTATTTTTTAATATTCTTTTTATTAATATTTAGTATTTTTGAAATAACATCAATATCAAATTTTGAATTAATCATATTATTAATAACTTTTAATCTTATTTCTTCTTTTCCAATGTTAATTCCTTGTTCATAATAATATAATAACTCATTAATTTCTTCTTCATTTAAATTTTTTTTCTTTTGAATAAATTTTTCCATATAACTCCTCCTTGGATATGATTATACTTAAAATAAAAAATAAAATCAAATGAATAATTTTAAAAATTAGATTGATTATTTTAACTAATTTTAAAAATTGGTTAGACAAATTTTCAAAATTAAATACAAGATTTAATATAATCACATATTAATTTTTAAAATTATATAATTTATCGCCTTGAACAATGTTTTTTTCTTTCATATATTTATCAATTTCATTAAATAAAGTAATTCTTTTGGTTAACCATTTAGGCTCTATTAAGTCTTCTATTTTAGGTCCGGAAACTATTCTATGAATCACAATTTCTGGTCTTAAATATTCTAATTGTTTACAAACAATTTCGATATATTCTTTTTCTGTTAAAATTTTAAAAGGTTTTTCATTATACAATTTTTCTAATTTTGTATTTTTAAGAACACTTAACATATGAATTTTAATTCCTTGAATATCTAATTTATTTAGAAATTTAACGGTATCTAACATCATCTCTTCGGTTTCATAAGGCAATCCATTGATAATATGGACAACCACATTAATATTTTTTTCTCTTAATTTATTTACCATGTCGACAAAGCAATTTAAATTATGTCCTCTATTAATCAATTTTGTAGTTTTTTCATGGATAGTTTGTAGTCCTAGCTCAATAGTTAAAAAAGTTTTTTTATTTAATTCATTTAAATATTCTAAACATTCATCTGATATACAGTCTGGCCTTGTTGCTATTGATAAGCCTACAACATCTTCTAATTTTAAAATAGTTTCATATTTTTCTTTTAATATAGATGTGGGTGCATAAGTATTAGTTCTTGCTTGAAAATAACCAATATATTTACCATTCGGCCATTTTTTATTCATTAATTCTTTTCCTTTATTAAATTGAGTTATTAAATTATCAAAAACATTTCCGGCATATTCACCACTACCTGAATCACTACAGTATATACAGCCACCGCTTTTTAAATGAGGACAGGAAAAACCTGCATTTAAACTTATTTTAATAATTTTAGTTTTAAATATATTTTTATAATAGTAATCTAAAGTATGATACCTTTTATTTGTATCAGAATATATAAAATTCATAAAATCACCTTCTTAATTATATCATTTTGTAAAAATATTGTGAAATTTTGGTATTTTTCTTGTAATAATTCTTTTTTTTTATTATAATCTTAAGTTTGACAGTTGAAGCCTAAAAAAACCTCACAATCCCTTTATTTATGAGCGATTTTGAGATTTTAA